>CAZSNX010000159.1:0-8945 GCA_964607945.1 uncultured Candidatus Obscuribacterales bacterium | reverse complement strand
GCGACAGTGAATTCTACGTCACGATCCTGGCTGTTGAATACATAAAAGTAATCGAATCGGGAGCGCAGATCGCCACCAACCAATTGCTGACGAAGAGCGCCGCCAAGGTGCAATTGTCCAAATCAGACGAACGCCGCCTGCTCTTGATCACCGAAGAACAACAGATCCACCAGAAGACCAAGGGTGCGGTCGGCGTGAAAGAAGGCGATCTGATCAGGACTGCCGATCCCATCTCCAAATCGACTCAAGCTGTCCATTCCGGTCAGATTGTGCGCGTTGACGGAACGGATGTGAGCATTCGCCGCGGTAGACCGTATTTGATCTCCGGTAACACTCAACTGCAGTGCGAAGACGGAGCGCTGGTGCAACGGGGAGACTTGCTGGCGACACTGGTGTTCGAACGTCAAAAGACGGGAGACATCGTGCAGGGTCTGCCCAGAGTCGAAGAACTTCTCGAAGCTAGAAAACCGAAGGAATGTGCCATTCTCGCTGAAAAGCCGGGTCGCGCAAGAGTTTCGGTGGAAGACGATGTAAGACGCGTGTTCCTGGTCTACGGCGAAGGCATCGAAGAAGAGATCGTCATCCCGGCCGGCTTGAATATCATCGTCGAAGACGGCGAAGACATCACTGTCGGTAAGGCATTGACCGACGGACCGCCTAACCCGCACGATGTTGTACGACTGCTCGGCATCGAAGCTGCACAGAAGTACTTGGTGGACGAAGTACAATCCGTTTACCGCTCGCAAGGTGTAGAAATCGCCGACAAACACATCGAAGTGATTGTCAGACAGATGACTCGCAAAGTGCGCGTTGACGAACCGGGCGATACGATCATGCTGCCGGGCGAACTGCTCGAACGGTTCAGCATCGACATGGAAAACGAGAAGGCCAAGATTTCCGGTACCCGCGAATCGACATTTACCGCGGTGCTGCTCGGTATCACCAAAGCCAGCTTGAACACTGAGAGCTTCATCTCGGCGGCTTCGTTCCAGGAGACAACCAGAATCCTTACGGAAGCTGCTGTCGAAGGGAAGAAAGACTGGCTGCGCGGTCTCAAGGAAAACGTCATCATCGGACGTTTGATTCCAGCTGGAACCGGCTTCCAGGGGCATCATGCACCGCAAGAAGAAGAGACCGAAGAGGAAGACATCTATCCGCCGATCGGAGAAGGCAGCTTCTCTGTGCCGGGCTAATAGATAGCCACTCGAAGCTGAACTAAAGACGTCCCAGGCATTTTGTTTGCCTGGGACGTTTCTTTTGCCTGACCGGCTGGCACTAGCTGAGCACCAGGCGGAATTCCGTCAATTCACCGCGAGTCAGCGATGACAAAAGCGCCTGCCCTAAGCTTCAGGTAAACGGCTTCAATCAGCCAGAAAAGCCGGCTTTTCTGGCATAAGTGGGAGATCTCCCATTAACAACAGCGGCGAGCGATGTTAAATTCCTCACACTGCATGCCAAGGAGTCCCATGGACATTCATCGACCGGTCATCACGACTCATCACGTGTCAAAAGCGGCTCACCACGCACTTGCCACAGGCGGCACGGCGCTGATCGGCATCAGCTTGCACGACGCCTACTTCAATCCGCTCAATATATTCGAGATTGCGCGCTGGGCGGCGGAACGCTTCTCGTCAATCATATTTATCTGTCCAGACCTGCCATCGATACATACGCTCAAAGCGCTCGGATACAACGAGCATGAGGCAGCGCAACGAGCCAACGCAAAATACAATTACCTGGCCAACAAGTGCGAAGAGGTCGGAAGAAAGCTCGGTATCGCCGGCAGAACCAAAGTCGTGCGCTGGAACGACGTAAAGGACAATGCTGCTTACAAGCTGTCATTGCAGAGGCTGAGCAGCCTCTTAAATCAAGAATCCGATTTGCGCGGAGCCTTGATTGAGCAAACCAGACAACAGATAGAAGACCGGCGCGACCGTGTTTTGAGCAAGGCAGCGCTCGAAACCGGCATGCATTCCATTTTGGAAGAATATGCGTTGATAGCCAAAGCCCAGGAGATCCTGGCAATCACGACTGCCTGCGCATACATTCACCACAGTGCAACGCCAGCTCTCGATGAGCTCCTGGAAGGAGCAACCCGTCAATGCCAGGTCGATCAAGTCGGAACACTTACCTGCGAAGTGGTCTGGCCGAATCATTCAGTCACCACCTTGCCTAAGGTCTGGACCAGACCGATGGCGCTTGCATCGCAAGTACGCAGCTCATCGGCAAACTTCAACCAGCACACTCGGCACCACCGGTAGTGATCGGCCGCGGAGCGCTTGCAGCAAATCGAAAGAGCAAGAACAAGGCCACCATCTGGATTAAGTGATAGAGCGCATTATGTCCCAAAACGTTGGGCACCAGGTCGACTTTGAGCTGCTGAACGGCTGCGGATAATAAGGTCAAAAAGAGCGCTACAAGACCGTTGATTGCAGTAGGCGAGCGTTGAACAAAATAGAATCGAACTAACGAGCCGAACAGAATTAATGCGCCCGGCAGATAGGCAACTATGGCCGTAATGAACTTTCGCTGTCCGCTAAAAACATAGAAGCCGTATAGGCTGAGCGCAATCAAAGTGATCTGTTTGAGCATGCGCAGCCGAGCTGGCGGCAAAGCAAGAAAGAAACCGGAGAGATTCCAACACGCGGCCCCGCTTGCTCCCAGCGCAAACAATGTCAGCGCCCAAACCGGAGAGGCTGCGCCTGCCGACGGCGTCATAAAGCCATGGACAACTGCACCGGCGGCCGACGCCAAGCCGGTCGCCAGAAACAACACGTGGAACCAGCCGTTAACCGGCGCCAAACAGCGCTTGCGTGCAAGATAGAGCAATGAGCTTAAGAGCAAACACTCGACAGTGAGCGCAAAATCGGTAAGAGTGACGTCAGGCTCGTTCATTTAACACGCATCGCAATGGACTCAAGAATCCAGTCAATCTCGACTTGCAGCAAACAGCAAGCGAGGTCGCTTCCATTCTAATGCCAAGCCGCGCGTCAGCAGCGGTGCTGAGAGCCATAGACACGATGTCCGAGCAGCTCGTTTGCATCGAAACGCTTACGTATCCTATGCGCTAGAAAATAAGTTAATGGTTTTCTGCTCGGGTTGCAGCGCTGATCCAATAACAGATGGGTCAAAATGGAGAGGGTTATTCCGACCCGGTATGGCTGTCTCTCAGGTCCTCGAAAGAAAAGGAAAAAGAGAGCCAGAAGCTCGTACGAGTGAAGCAGCAGATAAAGCTTGCCGCTGTAGTTCTCATGAGCAGCTTCATTGAAGTGAAACCAGCTCAGCTTCCAACCGTGCGCTCTCACATAATCAACAATGTGATCCAGGTCGATCAACCAGCCCGCCAGAAAACTGGCTACTGCGGCACCGCGAGAGCGATAGCGGGAATAAGTGGCTAGACTGACTCCAGCCGAGGTGATGATGTGGCCAACCGTACGCATAGCTGCTAGTTTCCTTTCCGGCGGAGTAATCTCCCAGACAAATCAGGCGGTCGATTTACTTCAATTAACAACGTCTTATATACCCAGATGGTACTAGTGTTTACGCACAATGCAAGAAACAATTTCGAACGGACACCGTCCCCGGGATTGATTACCTGCACGTACCTGCCGAAATTCACTGGATGCCAGGAGATCTTTTGAATGAACAGTCAACCAATCAAATCGGGCATACTTGCGGCTTTTATCATGCTCGGTCTGCCGGTCGCCGGACTCTGTCAGTCCCCGAATCCTCAAGCTGTCAGTATGTACAACCTTGGACTGACCGCCTACAAACAAGGGAGCCCGGAGTCCGCAATCATCTTTTTCAGACGAGCTACTGACATCGACCCCAACTTAGCCGACGCTCAATACAATCTCGGCGTCATCTTTCAAACACAAAAGCGCAGCAAGGAGGCGATTCCACGCTTTCAAGAAGTGCTCAGGATAAAGCCGACCGACCCGGACGCTCATTATCAGCTCGGCATTCTATTTCAGGATTCCGGACAACTCAACGATGCGAAGGCTCATCTTTCCTCCATTGCTCCCAACAATCCGCATTTTCCCGAAGCCCAAAGCCGCATCGCCCAGATCAACAATCAATTAGCCGGCATGCCGGCCGGCGGCGCGCCCAGCAGCCAACCAGCTGCTCAGCCTCCGGCCCAAGCTTATGGACAGCCGCCCGCTCAGCCTTATGCAACGGCTTCCGCACAACCATATGCGCAACCACCAGCGCAAAGCTATGCTCAACCACCGGCTCAAACTCCGGCCCAGCCCTATAGCCAGCCGGCGACTCAATCATATGCTCAACCGCCGGCACAGACCTACACGGCGCCGCCGGCTCAAACATATGGGCAGCAGGCCACTCAACCTGCACCAACCCAGGTAGCACCGGCAGTGCCGGCGCAGGCGGCACCACCGCAAGTGCCTAATCCGGTTCCGGTAATGGCAAACGCCTCGCTGAAGGTGATGGCAACCGGGTTCAACGCACCGGCCGGTTTGGCCTTCGATCGCAGCGGCAATTTGTATGTTGCCAATTTCCTGAGCAATTCGGTCGACCGAATAAATACCGACGGCAGCCGCAGCCAATTCAGCAGCGGCGCCAACTTGAAAGGTCCGATTGGGCTGGTCATGGATGATGCCGGCAATCTCTACGTCGCCAATTACAACGGCGGCAACGTCGCACGCATCTCGCCTGCCGGCGTAGCACAGCTGGTGGCGACTGGTTTCCGCAAGCCCTATTACCTGACGCTCGACCGTGAGGGTAACCTCTACGTCAGCCAGCAGGAAGACAATTCGATCGTCCGGATTACTTTGCCCCGCCCGATTGGGGCAAAGCCTCAATAATCAAGCGCCGGCCGGGAACTTCCATTGAGCGCCACGAACCGCATTTGGTAGCTGCACTCGCAGAGTTCGACGAACTTCTTACAAATAGACCGCTTAAGCAGGGTCTCGAATCCCCGAATGTAATTCGGGTCGAATGCGGAGACGAACGATAACAGACTCGACAGTAAGAGTAGCATTGCTGGGATTCGGGTATGTCGGTAAGACATTTCACGCACCGCTAATCCAGTCTGTCAAAGGAATAAGGAGATGCCAACTGCCAATGGCGCTTATCTGGCTTACTATCAAGCGATTGAGAATGCCATCACAAATTCACAACCAAATCCGGTGCCAGCCGAAGATGCCCTGGCGGTCATGAAAGTGCTGGAAGCAGCGAGTGACAGCGTATCATCCGGCAAAGAGCTGGCATATTCCAGTTAACACCAGCGATGATGAGAGCAAGATGCCCGCGCCCCCTCGTTAAGATTAACCTATTCGATCTGCATTGCAGCTTCGACCAGTACTACTGCGAGACCGGACTCTCAAGCAGACGGCGAGGCGGCATCCGACATCATTGTCAGCGGCTGCAAACGGCACTGCTGCACCAGATTACGCTGCTCTTCGCTCAACTGATCGATCAGCCACTGATGACGTTTATGATGGCAACTGAACAAAATTACTTGGTGCTGGCCGACAATCGTACTGAGGAGAAAGCGCATGACCGAAAGAAAGCGATCATCATCTGACTCACTAAACGGTTCATCGAGAATGATAGGCAGCGCCGACTGTTCCGCAAGATGCTTCGCCACCACCATTCTGGCAAGCAGATGCAATTGCTCGCGTGTACCGCCGGACGCTTGACTGTTGATGTTTGCAGGCTGCAGCGGCTCGCTTTGCCCCTTCCGCCTGGCTGTCAAACGCAGCTCTGGGTCGAAATGCAGACTCTCGAAATCGGTGCTCAAGGACTGCAGCATCTCCTTGGAGATTTCGTTCAATCTGGAAGACCAATGGCTGTGAGTCTCGTCAGACAACCGCTGAAAAGTATCCCGCGCCAGCTCCAAGGCACTCTTACCTCGCCTGACATGCTCGATATCGAGTTCGAGATCTTCCAGCTCTTCGACCGTGCGCAAATACTTTTCATCATAATTCTTGGTCGCAGACCGCGTTTTCACAAGAAGATCCTCGCGCTTAGCGCGCAGCTCCTCTACAGAAAGTTCAGGCGAATCAGCATCGGCAATTGCGACTTGATGGGCCGGCGATTCCATCGGCGGGGCCAACTGGCCAATGTCCGGATACTTCGAGATCAAATCTTCAATCTTGGTCCAGAGAGCCTTCCGTTGAGACTCCAGCTTAGCAACGATAGCCGGAAGCTCGCCTACCGGCAGATCCGAAGTGGTGTCCTGATCCATCCGTCCGAGTTCGGTCATCAATGATTCCCACTGGCGGTATTTATTGAGCGCCGAGGTGAATTCTTCATATCCGAGAGTTACGTCATCGGGATGCTCCAGCTTGGCATTGGCGAAATGCTCCTTCAGTTGTGCATCGATGTCCTGCAACTCATCGGCCAGGAATTTCAACTCGGACCGAAGATGCTCCAACGAACCGGACGAAGCGCTTACAGTCCTGGATTCTTCAAGGAAATGATTGATATCATCAGCCAATTTGAACGCCAGTTCGGACGTAATGTTGTCGGCACTGCGCTTCGCCTTCGTAAAATACGGTTCGAGCTGCCCCGTCAACTTTACCAGGTGTGATTCGCGACCATCGATCATCTGATCGAGCAAATCCAAGTCCTTTAACTGCGCCGAAGATGATCCGTAGGACTGAATGTGTTTGGTCAGCTCGGCACCGCTTGTAATACCAGCCTTGCGAGCCAAATCATCCAAGCGAATCTCCAATCCCATGATCTTCTGATGCAACTCCGTTCCCTTGTCGGTTCCGGATTGCTCGTCTTCCTTGGCTTTCCTGGCATCGTCGGCACGATATGCCTTGGCGGCGCCTAGCTGCATAAATGTGAACAGCCCCCAACCAACCACAACCACCAGTGGAACAAGACTTGCCAGCAGCCGTGGATCGCTGGCGCCCAGGTGAAAGACCGACATCATGGCGCCTACTAAGCCGGCAAAAATGACAAAAAGAATACCTTGAGCAACGAAACTATTACGGCAACTGGACAGTTTGCTCTTTCGTTGCTCTTCGATCTCCGGCAAAATTTGGCGAGCTCGCCAAACTGTTCCTTCACACTCCCGAATCTGCTCTCGCGCCGCGACGATCATCGCATTGTAGGCCTGTGCATTGTCCAAATCGCGCGCATCCAAGTTAAGCAGCGCGCTGCGAACACCGGATAGCTTATCTAACTCGACGCCTACTTCCTTAACCCGCACGGCCTCGTCGTCACGCTTCTTCTTCGAGTCGGACACTTCACCTTTAACTTCGCTCAAAGTCCGCGCTAGACTGGAAATGTTCTGCGCATCTTCAACTGTAAACTGATTGACACCCTCCCACTTCTCGCGAATCTCCAACTGCCTCGCTTGCATCTGCTTGTCCTTGAGCTTCAGATCCACTTCCATTCGTTGGTGATCGCTTAATCGCGATTGACGCTTGGTCCATAGCTCCTCAACCGATCTGCTTCGCTCAACGGGAAAGTCCTTGAACTCATTCAACTTAGCCATCTGAGTCTTCAAATCATTGACTCTTAAGACCCGCTCCTGAGCTTTAATCAAGCGGCTATCGAGATCGGCTGCGTCCATGCAAAGCTGAAAGTAATCTGAGACCCGCGATTTCATTTCGATTGATTGAATCTTGCTTTCCAGCTCGGCGAGCTTGCCGAATTCAATCTGAGCGCCCTCGTGCTCGGAGCTTAACTCGGTCAAGAGATCATGCAATCGCTCCTGTTCTGTCTCAAGCTGTTGCAACAGCTTATCGGCTCTGACTCGGATTCCTTGATAGGGAAAGTGCGCCAAAGCGGACTCCAACACGGCGACGGCCGTTGCCGATGTGGTTGCGGCTCCTGATGAATCAGCCAAGCTCTGCAGCAGCGGTGAAAGATCGTCAGCCTGATTGAGAGCATTCGAGTCGAGATCACCTTGTCCGACAAAAAACGTATTGCGAAACAGATCGCGACTCATACCAGTCAACTTCTGACCGAGATCATCTTGTGTCGGCCCGCTCAGATAGTCGCTGGTAACATCAATATCGCCTTTGTTCTGGTCAAACACGCGCACAGTCTTGGCTGCGAAATCACGCACAATTCTCAACGAGCGTTCTTTATCGACGACGTCCAAGCAGACTTTATACGCCCCTCCGGCAGCCGGTTGCTTAGCCTCCCTGTCACCAATTTTCTTGGCAGTTGTGCGTGTGTCCGGGTAGTCGAACAACACGGCCCAGATAGCATCGCCAATTGTCGACTTGCCGTATTCATTCGACTCCACTACCAAATTGAGCCTCGTTCTACTGAACTCAATCTTTTGATTGACTAAATTGCCGAAGCCTATGAATTCGATTCGCTCAATCCACATGGCGCACCACCACTTTCTTTTGTTTCAGTGCATCGAGACCGTAGTAAAGCGCGTCTTCAATCAACTCGGTCGTCAATTCCGAATCGTAGCTATTGTCAATCAAATGCCCGCCAGCTTCGATTGCTTCCTTCTTCAACTCCAACATCGATTGAATGAATCTACCTTCCGTCGTTCTTTTATCGAAACGTTCAGTCAAGTAGTCAGGCCGCGAGCGATCAATTATGCGGGTGTGGTAATAGCTGTCGGCAAGTTTCTCCTCCACATAAGTCGGCTCGCCACCCACAGGATGTCGACCCTCCAGGGTGATAAAAACAATGTCGACCTGCTCTCTTGCACCGGCATCAGTCAAGAACTGCACTACATCAGCCATCACTTCATTTGACTTTGAGCCGGTGATATCGCAATTGATGGAGACTACTCGCCTGTTATCAATTTCCAACCGTTCGAGCTCGCATTGTCCGGAAGGCGAGATAGAACCAAGCACTGCATAACGAGGACCGCATTCATCCAAGCCCCGCCCAGCTAAACAACCGGAGTAGGCGCCAAGCAACTTCTTCGACCCGGCGCGAATTTCAGTGTAGTCGTGATAATGTCCGATGGCGGCATAAGTGAAACCCAACTTTTCCAG
>CAZSNX010000158.1:0-8983 GCA_964607945.1 uncultured Candidatus Obscuribacterales bacterium | reverse complement strand
ACTTCAGGATCTTACGAGCGGACGATTGGGTCGGACATTTTCGAGGCTCTCTATCTTTGATTTTGTGCGTGCACGAGCGATTTTTGTCAGCCAAGTATAACCGGTATCTTCGCCGCAGCCGAGCTTTGCCGGTTTGTTGAAATCGCTATAACTTTCCGGTGAATCAATTTGCAAATATTCATCAAATTCTGCGGTTTCGCTCAGGCGGCAATCTAGCTGATTTAGCTGTAGGATAATCTGGTCGTATTTCAGTAGAGGTGACCGGTGCCGATAGTACTTGGCCGGGCTGCGCGCTCGGTGATCTGGTTGGTGATTGCATGTATTGGTGCAGCCTCGCTTGGCGTAATAGCAATCGCCCGTAATGAGCATATCAATGCGCTCTGGCTGGTTTCGGCGGCGTTGGCGACATTTGCCGTCGGCTACCGTTTTTACAGCCGGATAATCGCCGAGAAAGTATTCGAGCTGAACGACAGTCGCGTCACTCCCGCGGTTGAAATCAATGATGGGCGCGATTTCGTGCCGACTCATAAATGGGTGGCATTCGGACATCATTTCGCTGCTATCGCCGGTGCCGGACCTTTGGTCGGCCCTATTTTGGCCGCTCAGTTCGGTTATCTTCCCGGAACGCTGTGGATTATCATCGGTGTGGTGCTTGCCGGTGCCGTACAGGATTTTGTAATTCTCTGCGCCTCTTTGCGTTTGCGTGGAAAGTCACTCGGACAGATGGCCAAAGAGTTGATCGGACCGCTCGCCGGAGTGGTTGCCCTGGTAAACATCCTGTTGATCATGGTGATACTAATGGCGGTGCTAGCCCTGGTGGTGGTCAACGCTTTGAAGTCCAGCCCGTGGGGATCGTTTACTCTGCTCATGACGGTTCCGATTGCAATTTTCGTCGGCTTGTACATGCGATATTTCCGTCCGGAGAAGATATTTGAGGGTTCGGCGCTGGGGGTGGTTTTAACGATACTGGCCGTCTTTGCCGGCAAGTGGGTCGCTGACAGCCCAGCGCTGGCCGGCTACTTTACATTGAGCGGCACCCAGCTTTCGATTGCGGTAATGACATACGGATTCGTGGCTTCGGTGCTGCCGGTCTGGTTTTTGCTGGCGCCGAGAGACTACCTGTCCGCCTTCCTCAAGATTGGAACGATCGTTCTTTTGGCGGCAGGCATCCTGGCAATTCGTCCGGAATTGCAGATGCCACCACTAACGGTGTTCGTTAACGGGCAGGGTCCATTGTTTACAGGCAGCATTTTCCCGTTTTGCTTCATTACAATTGCCTGCGGTGCTATCTCCGGCTTCCATTCGTTAGTGTCTTCGGGCACCACGCCCAAGATGCTTTCAAGAGAAACGCATGCCCGGCCAATCGGCTATGCCGGCATGCTCTGCGAAGCCACAGTGGCAATCATGGCGATTATTGCTGCTTCGGTTCTGCAGCCGGGTACTTATTTCGCAATCAACAGCCCGGCCGGTGTGGTCGGCAAGGCACCGGCGCAGGCGGCTGCGGTGATCAGCTCGTGGGGCTATCCGGTCTCCGTCGGTGAAATGGAGCAGATGGCAACCAATGTCGGTGAAACAACTTTGTGGGGAAGAACCGGCGGCGGACCGACTCTGGCAGTTGGAATGGCCCACATCTTCTCCAGCTTTGTCGGTGGGGCCGGACAGCTGGCTTTCTGGTATCACTTCGCAATTATGTTTGAGGCGTTATTCATTTTGACCTGCCTTGACGCCGGCACCAGGGTCGGTCGCTTCTTATTGCAGGACTTCCTCGGGCTCATCTGGAAACCGCTGGGTAGAACAGCCTGGTATCCCAGTGTGATCTTGAGCTCGGGTCTGGTGGTTGCCGGTTGGGGATACTTCCTTTATCAAGGAGTGGTCGATCCGCTGGGAGGCATCAACAGCTTATGGCCGTTATTCGGCATCGCCAATCAATTGCTGGCGGTGCTTGCACTTTGTGTCGGCACTACGATGATTATTCGAATCGGAAAGGCGCGCTGGTCATGGATTACATTGCTGCCTCTGGGCTGGCTGCTGACAGCCACGATGACCGCCGGCTGTCTCAAGGTGTTCAGTCCATTGCCCAAGCTTGGATTTCTCGCTCATGCCGCAATGCTTAAGGCGAAGCTTTCCACCGGCGATATTCCGGCTGCCGAGATCAGCACCACGCAAACCCTGATTTTTAACGATCAGCTCGACGCCTTCATGGGCTCGTTGTTTATGGTGCTGGTAGTAATCATATTGTTTGAGGCGATTCGTTCCTGGATTCGTCCAGCCGGATTGAAAACCGAGCCAATCACTCCAACTTCTACCGGCGGAGAGCCGCATAACCCGAGTCATGAATTGGGTCCGGCTCGCTGTTGCTGAGGCTTGTCTGATTGCGATCGAAAAATTGTGAATACACTGAAAGTTTTGTGTTGCACTGAGTCAAAATGTGGCAATATAAAGTAGGTTGGGAACTTTGGCTATTGGCAAGCGCGAAGTGGTTCTGAAGACGGTTCCAAAGCGGAGCTAACCTCAATGATTTCGGGATTCAAGAAAGCAGCGCTCTATTTGCTACTGGCAGTCGCCCTCTGGGGCGGCATCACGCCGCGCTTGATTCCTTGCTCGCCGGAAGCGGCGATGGCTTGTTGCGTGCAAGACACTACGCAATGTGCGATGGATGTAGATTGCTGCCAATGCGAATCATCACCGGCTCGTGATGCGTCGATTCCGGTTGCGGTCAAACCACCCAGACAGATTGAATTGCCAATCGGTGTGACATTTTCCACCATTGCCCCGGTGCAGCACCGGCTCGCCGGCGACTGTGCAAACTCGCACCCTGCCAGTCTGAAGTGGAAACCGCCGAAAATCTATCTTCTCAACAGATCACTTTTGATTTAAAAAGCTCTCCGGAAAGAAAACTACAACTTCCGCTTTCTGTAAGGCGGATGGGACTTACTTTTACAAATAAGGAGAGTTTTTATGAACCGTATTTTCACGATGTTCGCTATGTTGATCATGCTCTTGTCCGGATTCGGCATGACTTTGAGCGCCTCTGCCGAAGGTGGAAAAGGAGGCATGTCCTGCCAGTCGGCTTGCAGTACTTGCGCCGCCAAGTGTGAAAAGACGCTTGCTTACTGCAAGAAGAAAGGCGGGAAGCATCTCGAGAAGACACACATCAATGCACTCAAGGATTGCATTGCAACTTGCAAAATGAGCGACGACTTCATGACGCGCGGCTCGGCCATGATGAATAAGGCTTGCGAGATTTGCAAAGAAGCTTGCCTCAAGTGTGCCGAAGCCTGCGAAACCTTCAAAGGCGACAAGGCTATGAAGGAATGCGCTGACGAATGCCGCAAGTGTGCAGCGTCTTGCGAGAAGATGTCCAGCTAGAGATTCTGGATAAATGAGTGGAATCAGGGGTCCGGACTTCGGATCCCTGATTTGGCTTGGGTGTCGGCGATCAGCTACAGCAGCCGCTTCCTCAGTTACCCCAAAAGACAGCTTGAAAGATTGGCAGTAAAAATTTCGAAGCGGTGAATCCTTGTGTATGCTCGAACTGAGCCTGGCTGTTAGGGTTTTACGTTACGGCGCTATCGTAAACCCTTCTTGTTTGACTGCTAGACTATGTATTATGCTGGAAATAAGCGGCACGCTATGGAAAGAGTCCAAATGATTCTTGTGGCGGACGACAACGAGATACTGCGAGAGCTGCACTTGCGGCAGCTCGCTCAGCTTGGATTTACAGCTGAAAGCGCGGCCAATGGGCGTGAGGTGCTGGAATGTGTGTCCAGACGCCGATATGACCTCATATTGATGGACATAAGCATGCCAGAGTTGGACGGGTTTGAAGCTGCCAGGTTAATTCGGATGGTCGAGAGGCTGACAAACAGCCCGCACACACCGGTCGTCGCGGTTACCGGAGTTTCTAATGTTGTCGAATGTATGGACGAGGGTTTGGATGATTTCGTAGCAAAGCCTGTCATGTTGGATCAGCTTAAAACGGTGGTAAACCGTTGGATTTCTCCAGCTGGTACAACGTCTGACAAGGCTAACGCCATAATGGCTGCCGCCGGTACAGTGATAAGAGCGCGTCGGGAGGCGCTTGGGCTGTCCCAGCAAGAGGTCGCTACTAAAGCTGGTATTCCAATCGGACTCGTCACACACCTGGAAACGGGTGCGAGTGACTTAGATCTGAGTCTGTTGGGACATCTCTCTAGAGTGTTGGAAATGCACGTTGTAGACCTGGTTGCTTGGATTGAACTGGTGGCGCGTGAAGGTGAGATCCTAGGAAAATAACTACGAGGACTTATGATTAATCCATCTAGTGACCACGATAAGTTGTTGGCAGCGACTGCCGAGATACTCAGGGAGCGCCGGAATCAACTTGGACTATCGCAAGAAGAGCTGTCCACGCGTTCAGGATTGCACCGCACGTATATTAGCGATATAGAGCTGGGTAAACGCAATATCTCGCTATTGAATCTGGTGCGGTTGGCATCGGCCCTGGGCTTTTCAGCCTCGGAGCTGTTGGGTAAGGCGCAAGAAAGAGCGGTAATATTGCTGGCGAAAAGTGCGCCTCCAATCTCTATGGCGCCACCCAGTGCTCCTGTTGAGTCGATCTCTCAATAGCTGCGCTTAACTACGAGCGTACAATCTGAGCTGCTGTAGCGGCAGAGGCGTATTCAGGCGCGTCTGCCCGCTCGGTATGCGCTGGACTCAAGTAGTCGAATCTCCGACTACTCGGTAAGCTTTATCTGCGTTCGGCCGTCTATGCCAGTCCAGAAGACTGGTCTAGACTGGTCGGCAGTAGGCTCGCCCTGCTCTCTGATTCCGGATAGTCGATATCAATCATGTCGATGCCAGTCGACTGGATAATCACGGCTCTTGCTGCGCAGTTCGTGGTTGATGCCATGTGGACGTATGATGCCACTCGGCGTGGTCAAACAACCGCAGCGGCCGATGGCAGGCGATGTGCCTTCACAGGTGGTATCGCGGTGTTGCCTCGGTGATGATTGTCTGTTATTTTCTTCAGCGAAATGGATGTAGCTGAAGCAAGCGATCTCGCAAAAAAATTGATGTCCGAGCATCAGCTGGAAGGTTGGACTTTCAAGCTCAATAACGCTCGCAGGCAGCTTGGCGTTTGTAAAGAGTTCGTCAAGCGCATCGAGCTATCCAAGCAGTACGTCCTGCACAACGATCGCGCTCATATTGTAGACACAATCTTGCATGAGATCGCGCATGCTTTGGTGGGAGCCAAGCACGGTCATGACGCTGTCTGGAAGCAGATGTGCGAGCATTTGGGCTGCGTACCCAGAGCTTGCGAAAGTACCGCCGTCATGCCCGAGGGTAATTGGAAAGCCCAGTGTCCCTCGTGCTTCAAAACCTTTTCGCAGCACCGGAAGCCCAAGCATCTTCGTGGGCTCTACTGCCGGGGCTGCGGTCCGAAGAACGGACCGTTGCAGTTCTCCAATGCTAAGCTCTTGTATCTCAGGCGAGTCGACAAGGCCGCTCAAGGAGCGGCCCAGCAATTGATGCTCAAATTGTTTTAGCGTTGAGGAATTAGCTCAGCCGGTCCGTGTAATTAAAGAACAACCCGTCTGGATCGTCCTTCTGAGGCAGCTCTTTGAGTCTTGCCAGTTTGTCCGGCTTGTAGCAGTCCTTGACGAACTCCTCATCACGCCGCAATTGCGCAACGACGGTGCGCTGGATAAGAACTTAATGCGAATTGCTGTTGTCATTATTGGGCACGCTTAGATCTGCCCGCAAGCTCTTCATGATAAGTCCTAGCCCCGTTAATTCAGTTGCCAAACATTTTGATATGCAACCGCAAATGGTACTGGATGTTTGTTGCCAAGCAGGGCTGGTGTCAGCTTACACGCATCATCTCAGCCTCTGAATATCTATTGATACAATTGAGTCGGTTCATTGCCCCCTCAACTTGCGTATCTTGTTCGTGCGGATGCAATGAAGTGGTGGCGATTGCTCCGGTGCCGATCGCTTTTAGATTCAGGGTGCTCAATCGATGACTGTAATGAATGTGTTGGGAGTTGTGATCGGTGGTGATGAATACAAAGATGAGTTCTTAGCGATGGTTACCGAGTCGCTCAATCTTTGCCGTGCCGACTCCACCTGCCAGTACATTGAGGCTTGGCAGAATCCATCTAATGTGCATGAATACATGATTGTGAGCATCTGGAGTACCGAGCAGGATCTGCTGAATTGGTACAAGAGTCCCTTTCACCTCGATCTCCGCAAGCGCGGGATGCAAGGCTTATTGAAATCCTACTTCAACAGGCAAGGTGAGCTTGATGCAACCAAGAGCCATCAGTGGAAGCGGCCTGAATAATTGGCTTGAGTAAGCAGCCGGAACATGCTGTGACCTAGGAATGAATGTAGCTCACCAGCAGGCAAATTGCCAGTCAACGTTTCTACGAGTCAATTGGCGCAACAGACAGTAGAAAGGTCTCTTCTATTGCATGAACTTTTCTATTTCATCATTGTGCTTTTTATTGGCTTCCTCAACGTCTTTTGCCGCTTGCTTTCCTTTGTCAATCATGTTCTTCACCAGGGTTGCAGGATTCATTTCATGTGCGGTTTTCATGAAAGCAACTCTGGCCTTCAGCTCACTTGGTGATGGTGCTACTGCCACTTTTCCCACGTAGGCAAGGCAGGCGCAAACGAGGATGGCCGCCATGCGAGCACGCCTAGCCTTTTCCTGCTTGTGCCTTTGAGTAGCGACTTTAATGGATTCGCTGATATCCTGCACTTCTGCGCTGACGGTGCTCATTGCCGAAGTATTGCGCGCGCTCTAGCTTCCATATTGACTGCATCGAGTCGTCTAACTCCGTTGCTATTAAGCAAGCGCACGATCTCGTCCAGGCAATATGATACTGTCAGATGATCCTTGCCGTTGGCCTCTTCGGCTTTCCTGAGGGCTTCCTCAGCGTTAGCAAGATCCGACTCAAAACTAGCCTTTTTGTACATAACCGAACCCCCCAACCAAACCTCCCAACTTGGTAATTCCCGAACATTTACTTTCTATAACGAATGGCAGGCAATGTTTGGCGGTTAAATTACAAAGTCCAGTCTTGGTGACGTATGTGCCGGCGGACTTCGAATTTGATATCTGCTTGATTGGCTGGATGGAGCTGCAAGCTTGTTGAAGCGTCAATAAAAAGGTTTTTGAGATAGAGTTTGAGATAGATATGAATGGGGTAAAAGGAGCAGCCGTTCTCCTCTACATTGCTTGCGAGTGCGAGTCCAAACCCGGCGGCAAGTCCGATGGCAAGCTAGATTTCACCCAGGAATCCAAGCCAACATTCAAGCCGTAGCATGATTACGTGCTGGATTTTGTTCTTTCATAATTTGCGAATAATACGCAATATAAAGTCTGCTCTATAACCTAAAAATTACAGTAGTTCTGGAATAGAGGGATTTAGTTCTGTTTGTTTATTGCGACTATTCGCAATAAGGATTTCGATGCTGTGAATTGACGCTAAACTCATTGCATCAAAACCGCATAGATTGCCGAGCAAGAGAGAACATCATTGCTGGTCGCGGCATTGGGCGATTGAATTTCGTCTGCCCTGCGACTGACTCTGTGCGGTTTTAGCGCGAAATTGGCTGCACGTAGGAGAGTTGACTTCGAATGGATTTTTGGTCGGTCTGCCTGATTATTACGTTCTTAACCGGCATCATGGGCTGGTCGACGAGTCTCTTTACCAACGTTGTGTGGTGGTACTGCGAGTGGCGGGAAGGTAATGAGATTAACTTCGGATCGGATGTGGCCTGGACGTTTGCAGTTCCATTTGCCTGGCTTTTTGCCATCTTCGAGATCATACTGATCTTCTGCAAATAGCTTGCTGGAAGCTAGAGCGGCGTAATTCTCAGCACCAATTCGAGCTATTAATCCTATTCTTCGTCGACAATGAATTCCATCGGATACTCAGTGCGCTCTTTCCAAGCACAGCCGTCATTGCCGCAAATCAATGTGACCCGCTCTCCGCGCGAATCTATCTCGAGCACGTTGAAACCGTCTCTGACCGCATCAATGGTGTTGGCGTACTTGTCATACTGCTGAATTGGCCCTTTGCATTTCGGGCAGATCATTTTCTTGTTGGCGATTGCGTCCTTGATTGCTTGCAGCGACATAAAATCCTCGGTAAGAAGGCAGGTACTCTCCATCCGCATCCCAGGCAAAGGCATGTTACCTGGAGGCATTGATAAGGATACCCCGTCTGCGGCGCTTTTGCCTAACTGATTCTGGCTAATCAATGACGCTGGAGTGTTCTTGCTACGCTCAATTGTTGTTGTTTAATCGATAGCGGTATTATATTCAGTGGCATTTCACTCGATGGCGAGCAGTGAATGTATGCATCTCGCTCGTTTAGTGCACCATCTGCGGTGCAAGTGGTAAGGCACAACCTCGGACGCCATCTGCAAGACTGGCGCAATCTTTCTTCTCAAGATTATTAACAGGGTGATTCTTACTAATTAGCCCTAGCTTGAGGTTGGTCTCTAATTCATTTGAATAATAACTTATTGTAGGTGGAATCTTGGTCTCCTGGACGAGTGAGCCGCTGCTGAGTCGATTTTGTGATACTTCGCTAATCGACAAGGCAAATCGCTTTTTGGGGAGGTTTTGGGGGAAACTGGTATGGCTCGCAGTCTTCTAGCGCTGCTTATTGAATAGCGTCTTACGGCATCCACTTCCAGCGTGTATGCCCAGGAGCTGACCGTGCCGACGCCGCAACACTCTTGCGACCCAGTCACCGGCATCTGCTTCTGCCGCTGTAAACCTGGACCTATCGTCTCCTCAAAGCACTATTTTCATCCCTCAGACTGCTCGATTCAATTCCGGATGCAATCTGTGATGGCTTAACTAGTCCCAACCACTGCCTCTGCTCCGGTGTAAGCAGATGTCGAATTTCCAAGCTCATTTTGGTCAGTTCAATTTCAATCTTCTCCTTATGCTCGTCAATCTGTGCTTAAAGTGACAGGATAG
>CAZSNX010000157.1:0-8994 GCA_964607945.1 uncultured Candidatus Obscuribacterales bacterium | reverse complement strand
GTGGAACACTAGGGTTTTTCCCCTTTGAAACGAAGTCCGCTCTCGGCAGAATACAGGGCAACGGTCGATACCCAATCTTTTTAGATCGCGTAGTCGATGCTTAGTAATTTAATCGAGTTGGATGCGGCCGCAGCCTGTGCGGCCTTAGAGGAGATGGTCGAAATGAAGAATCGATGGATTGTCGGGTTAGCTCTCGTGACAGTACTGGCCAATGTTGGTCTGCCGGTTGGTGCTGAACCGATGCATGGTCAAGATCTTCTGCAGAAGGCTCGCTTAGCTCAGGCATCTATGTCGTACCAGCAGCCTGCTGCCGTTGTGCGGATGCCCAAGAAGAGTCTGGAAAAGGTTTGTTGGTTCAACGCTCCTCGCCAAATAGATATCATTGACGATCGCCCAATCGTGCACGACCATCGAACCGGTCCTGAAGCTGCTGAATCATTTGATATTCCAATTGCTCCTATACCGATGCAAGTTGCCCAAGCCGGAGGCAATTCTTCGATTCCTGCCGGCGGCATTCAAGTTCCAGGCGGCGGATTGCCATATCGCACAAACACTCCCTTGCTGGGTGGACTGCCGACTCTTCCAAAAGTGGCATTCGACTCCAACATTCCCGCCCACGGATTAGCGCAGCATTCGAATCTTCCCGGCGGCACGACAACCAACCGCCTGGCAGGCAAAATGTTGCCCAAGTCGAATCCTTCCCAACCTCAGCGCCGTCCTGGCGATTTAATCGCTCATGCACCGAACACCAACAGCTTGCCGGCAGTGTGGGTCTATGATAAATCGACCGGCCACGGCTCAGCCTCCGGCGGTGCCACTACCAGTGCTACCGTGCATGCCGAGTTGAGGCGCGGAGCGCTGCTATCCGGCAAGTAACTCCAGCTTTAGAAAAAGTAGATTCTCAATGGTTTGCCAAGCTGGGTTTGTTAAATCAATGCTTCGGATCGGAAGAATCTACTTTGTTCTGTAAGGGCGGCTCTTGTAGCTGCCCTCTTCTATATAGGCTCCGGGCGGCCACAGGAGCCGCCGCTTTTAAGATGGAAGAAGTGATCCGCTTGCCCCTGGCTGCGGAAGGAGCGGAAGTGTCAAAAAGGTGTCAAGGACTGAGGATAAAAATCGGCAGAAACCTCTTGATATCCAGCGGGAAATCATTCAGAATGGGCGAGAACCTTAGGCTGGCTACCGGCATAGTGCATTGGCCGGTTGTGCGTGATATTTACTATAAGAAGAACGACTCTGTGCTCGGCAGTGCTCCTGCTATTTGGGTCGGGGAGGAGGTTCATGAGACTTTTCGAGATTTTGCTTGGTCTTCTAGCCTGCTCGGCAGCTGTCCAGCCGGCCTATGCCCAGGGTAGCCCGAAGACAATTGACACGCGCGGGTTGGAGAAAGTTCGCTGGTACAAAGCGCCGTTGCAGATCCAAATCCTGAATGGACCGAAAGTAACAGAGTTCGGTGGCGGAAGTGCCGCATCCGGTGGTTATTCGGCCGGTCCCGGTTCCAACATTTCCGGACTCAATGGTCCGACCGGCCTGCCGCAGGCTGGCTTTCAAAGTAACATCATCGGCGGAGCGCCGTCTTCGGCACCAGCGCCGTCTATGGTGCAGAGCCCGGTTTCGCTGCCGTCGGCGCAGTTTCAGTCGAATGTCCCCGTTCGTCGAATCAGTCAAGGACAGGATTTACCGTCTGGAGCCAGCACAAATTTGATGGGCAAATTGTTCAAGCCGCAACAGTCTCCCGCTAACATGGCTCAAGCATCGCCGAGGCACCATCTACTTTCGCAGCCAACCGGACATGGCGCTCGGCATCTGGCCAACCCGTCTAATCCTAACGTTCAAGAGTTAGTGACAGGACCGTCAGAGCCTGCTCCTGCCGTTCAAACGATTAAGCGGTATGCAGATTATCCAACTGCCACCGGCTCGGCTTATGGTGGTTCGAAGGTTTCTACCAGCGTATCCGGAAAGATCAAGCGAGGCTCGTTGTTGACGGACCGCTAGTGATTGGGTAGGGAAGCTGGTCCATAGCCGCCGCCGCCTGGTGTCTCAATCGTAAAGACGTCGCCGGGTTGCATTTCGACTTCGGCGGTGCCGGGCAACTCTTCGATAGTGCCGTCCACCCGCTCCACGTAGTTGCGCCCCAACCGGCCGTCGCCACCGCCCGCGATGCCATGCGGTGCAACCACTCGGCGTCCGGAAAGTATCGCGGCGGTCATTGCCTCACGAAAGCGAATGCGACGAATTGCGCCGTTGCCGCCGCGATAGCGCCCACTGCCGCCGCTGTTCTCTCGAATCGAGAAGCTCTCCACCAGGACAGGGAATCTGCATTCCAGCACTTCGGGATCGGTCAGTCTCGAGTTCGTCATATGAGTGTGCACGGCATCGACGCCGTCGAAACCAGGACCGGCACCAGATCCTCCGCAGATCGTTTCATAGTATTGATATTGGGCGTTTCCGAAGGTGAAATTGTTCATCGTGCCTTGCGATGCGGCTAGGACGCCCAACCCAGCGAACATCGCATCGGTAATTACTTGTGAAGTCTCGACATTGCCAGCAACCACTGCTGCCGGATGCTTCGGATTTAGCATGCAGCCTTCCGGAATAATGATGTCTAAGGGCTTAATGCAGCCGTAATTGAGAGGAAGATCGTCTGCGATCAGCGTTCTAAAGACATATAGCACAGCTGCTTTGCAAATTGCTGATGGCGCGTTGAAGTTGTTAGGCAGTTGCTCGGAAGTTCCGGTGAAGTCAACTTTTGCCCTGCGGGCGGAGTGATTGATTGCGATACTGACTCTTACTTCGCTGCCGTCGTCGAGCTGATAGCCATAGTTGCCGTCAGGTAGCTTGTCGATTACTCGCTTGACGGCTGCCTCCGCATTGTCTTGAACATGACCCATATAGGCGACCACAGTTGGCAGTCCAAATGTATCGACCATCTTTCTGAGCTCCTGCACCCCGCGCTCGTTGGCGGCTATTTGAGCTCGCAAGTCCGCGATGTTCTGTGCTGGATTGCGGGCCGGATATGGACCGGCGCTGAAGTATCCGGCAACCTTGTCTTCCAGAAATATGCCGGCAGATACAATCGGAACATTGTCGAGCAAAACTCCCTCCTGTTCTACCGATGTGCTGTTCGGAGGCATCGACCCAGGGCTGATGCCCCCGACGTCGGCATGGTGCCCGCGCGAAGCTACATAGAAAATGATCTGCCTTTCCGCTTCATCAAAGACGGGAGATATGACTGTAATGTCCGGCAGATGCGTGCCGCCGTTATAAGGGTCATTTTGCGCGTAGACGCAGCCAGGACGAAACTCGTGTGCTCGGTCGGCGATCAAGCGCTGAATGCTCTCGCTCATTGAACCGAGATGAACCGGCATATGGGGTGCGTTTGCAACCAGTTGTCCCTGATGGTCGAACACCGCACAAGAGAAGTCCAGGCGTTCCTTGATGTTCACAGAAGTACTGGTGTTTTGAAGCGTAAAACCCATTTGTTCGGCTATAGACATGAACAAATTATTGAATATCTCCAGCTTTACCGGATCCAGCTTCTGACCGCGTTGGCGGCCACCGATGTTTCCATAAGCTGATACCTGGTTGAACAACTTCGTGCGTTTCAAGATTAAATTGCTGTGATTGGTCAAAACCGCTTGCCATCCCGGCTCGACGATGTTGGTTCCGGTCGGTTCGACGATAATCGCCGGACCAGCAATCAAGTCTCCCGGTTGTAATTCAGCGCGCTGAAAAACCGGTGTCGGTCGCCAGCGATCGCCAGTGAACATCCTTGTGAGCGCAACCGGCTGCGGACTCTTCATTTGTTCTTTAAAGCGAATACTTTCGACTGGTTCGGCCGTAGCTCCGATTACCTCCAGAGAGATATAGTCGACTACCAGCGCTTTGTTCTTTGCAATAAATCCGAATCGCTTTTGGTAGTTACTTTCGAAGTCTCTCTTCATCGATTCGATCGAACCGAAATCTATTGCCAAGGGCGCATCTGTTCCTTCGTATCGGATATGTGCTTTGCGATTCACCGAAACCGCCAGGTCGGGAAGCTTTTGTTCGAACAGTTCGCGCTTGCCATCCAGCTCTAGTGTCTCGAATACTTTCTCCATTATCGCCAGGGTGGCTGCGTTCAACTTGCTTTCGACAGTCCGTTCGCGCATCACGCGGATGTCTGCCAGTCCCATTCCGTAGGCCGACAAAACGCCGGCGTAAGAGTGAATGAATATCTGCGACATTCCCAGCGCTTCTGCAATCAGACAGGCGTGCTGTCCACCGGCGCCACCGAAGCAGCAGAGCGTGTAGTCGCTGACGTCATATCCTTTTTGAATGGAGATTTTTTTGATAGCCTCTGACATGCGCTCGACTGCAATCGACAAGAATCCTTCCGCTACCTGCTCGGGGTTGCGTTCGTCACCGGTTGCCGACTTTATCTCTTTGGCTAATTTGGCAAATTGCCTTTCCACTACTTCAGTGTCGATCGGAAGTTTGCCGGTTTGCCCAAATACAGCTGGAAAGAACTGAGGTTGCAGTTTGCCCACCATTACGTTGCAGTCGGTTACTGTTAACGGTCCGCCCCGTCGATAGCAGGCCGGACCAGGGGTGGCGCCGGCGGATTCCGGACCAACTCGATAGCGCTCGCCGTCGAAATAGCAGATCGAGCCGCCTCCGGCCGCTACAGTATTTATGGCAGTCATGGGAGCGCGCAGCCTGATACCGGCGATTTCAGTCTCGTAAACTCGCTCCAGCTCACCAGCATAATGTGACACGTCAGTCGATGTGCCACCCATGTCGAAGCTGATGATCTTATCGAAGCCGGATATCTGGCTCGTTCTAACTGCTCCGACGATGCCGCCTGCCGGTCCGGAAAGAATACTGTCTTTGCCTTGAAAGTGACGAGCTTCGGCCAGACCTCCGTTCGATTGCATGAAAAGTAAGCGGCTGTCGCCGAATTCCGCTGTCACTTGTTCGACATAGCGGCGCAGGAGCGGTGAAATGTACGCATCGACAACGGTGGTGTCGCCTCTGCTTACGAGCTTGATCAATGGACTGACTTCGTGCGAAACCGACACTTGCGAAAAGCCGATCTCGCGGGCCAGCTTAGCTACGACAGTCTCATGGTCGCTGTAGCGGTACGCATGCATGAGGACGACAGCGCAGGAGCGAATCCCTTGGCGATAAGCTTCCGATAGAACTGCTCGGGTGGTTTCTATGTCGACCGGCCTGAGCACTTCCCCTTGAGCGCTCACCCGCTCATTTATCTCTACCACCTTTTCGTATAGAAGCTCGGGCCTGACTATCTGGCGGGCAAAAATGTTTGGCCTGTTTTGGTAAGCGATTTTGAGTGCATCTCTAAATCCTTGTGTGATTACAAGAACAGTGCGATCTCCCTTGCGTTCGAGCAAGGCATTTGTCGCTACAGTTGTCCCCATTTTTACAACCGAGATCTGATCGGCCGGGATTGCTTGATCCGGCCTAAGCCCTAACAAATCCCGCACAGCTTGCACTGCTGCGTCGCTATAGCGCTCAGGATTCTCTGAAAGCAATTTGTGCACATAAATCTTGCCGTCAGCGGACTTCGCCACCACATCGGTGAACGTTCCTCCACGGTCGATCCAGAACTGCCACATAAGCAAGAAATTCCAGAGTGCTGTTTATAACGATACATTATGCGAAGTCTTAATAAGACCGGATTGAGTGAGCTCGGATCTCCCGCTGTCTTTCCTAGCCAGGAGGACTTTCTTTGCAAATTGTCACTGCCGGCTCTCAGTTCAGGCAACAACTTCATCAGAAGCGTACCATTACTGTGCAGCCAACAGGCTCTGTTAATGAGGCTGAAGAGTTCAGGGCCGGAGTCCGCTGGCTTGTTCCTGATGCAGCATGCAATCGGAAGTCAGTATGAAATCAATCAGAGGAGCGAAGGACTGAAATGGACCCAGTCATTCTTTCGCGGTTGCAGTTTGCGCTGACCATAATGTTTCACTATCTATTTCCGCCATTGACGATTGGTCTTGGCGTCTTGCTGGTGATTGTGGAGTGGTTATGGGTGAAAACAGGCAAAGAGATTTATGAAAAGATGGCTCTCTTCTGGACGAAAATCTTTGCTGTCAATTTCGCCTTGGGAGTTTCGACCGGCATTGTCATGGAGTTCCAGTTCGGGACGAATTGGGCTACTTACTCGCGTTTTGTCGGTGATGTTTTTGGTTCAGCATTGGCGGCTGAAGGAATCTTTGCCTTCTTTCTTGAATCAGGGTTCTTAGCCGTTCTTGTGTTTGGCTGGGAGCGCGTGTCAAAGCCGGTCCATTTCTTCTCAACTGTGATGGTGGCGCTTGGTTCAATCTTTTCGTCTATCTGGATAGTCATTGCCAACTCCTGGCAACAAACGCCGGCCGGCTATCATCTAGTGACTCAACCGAGCGGATTTGTCAGAGCCGAAATCTTTGATTTCTGGGCGATGGTTTTTAACCCTTCAAGCATGACGAGGCTGTCGCATGTTTTGATCGGAGCTTTCATTCTGGGCGCTTTCTTCGCTATGAGCGTCTCGGCCTATTACATTGTCAGAAATAGGCACCAGGAGTTCTCGCAACGTACATTCAAGATTGCTCTTGCTTACGGACTGATTGCGTCTTTGATGGCGTTGGTTACCGGACATGATTCCGCCATGGTAGTCGCTACGCATCAGCCGGCAAAGCTAGCCGCAATGGAAGCTCATTTTAAGACTGGCACCGGCGGGGCCGACGAACTTATTTTCGGGATACCCGATCCCAAAGGCGAAAAGGTGGATTTTGCAATAGCTATTCCTGGCATGCTGAGCCTGATGGTTCATGGCGATCCATCAAAGCCTGTGACCGGTCTCGATCGATTTAACATTGATGAGAGACCGCCGGTTGTTATCCCCTTTTTCGCGTTTCACTTGATGGTTGCTTTGGGGATGATGTTCATCGCTCTAACAGTTCTTGGTGCTTTCCTTCTCTGGCGCGGTGTTCTATTCTCTACGAAATGGCTGATGTGGATTTATGTGTTCGCCGTTGGCGGGGCATTTGCCGCAAATGAGTTAGGCTGGGTGGCGGCTGAAGTAGGCCGCCAGCCGTGGGCGGTATACGGTCTACTGAGGACCAGTAAGGCAATCTCCAAAGCGGTGCCAGCCGAACACGTCCTGGTCTCAATTTGTTTGTATGGTGTCATTTATGCTCTGCTGTTTTTTGTTTGGGTCTATGTTTTGAACAACAAAATTCAACATGGACCGGAAGATGTAGCGACGGTACCTGACACTACGACTAGTCCGGCATTGCTGGATGCTGCTTCCAGCCTCTTGAGCCGGTCCAAGTATTCTTATACATCGTCTCGAGATGACAATAAAAAGCCTGCTCAGGCAAAGGCGCCGGTTGAAGAGACCGGCAACGAAGAAGAGGATGGGCGATGAGACTAACGTGTATCGTTGTCTGTCTCTTTGAGCTCAGGAGGACTGACTGATGGATCTTCAGTTGACCTGGTTCATCCTGCTCGGCGTTCTGTTGACCGGCTATGCCATTCTTGACGGCTTTGACTTCGGAGTCGGGATCGTCCACTTGTTCGCACGAACTGATGAAGAGCGCCGCGTTCATTTGAATTCGATCGGACCGATCTGGGACGGCAACGAAGTCTGGCTTGTGACATTTGGCGGAGCGTTGTTTGCTGCCTTTCCGGAAGCCTATGCCACTGTTCTTTCAGCTTATTATCTGCCGTTTACGGCGATTATGCTCTGCTTGATAGTTAGAGCTGTATCGATTGAGTTTCGCAGCAAGCAGGCGTCCGGGTTTTGGAGAGGTGGTTGGGATCTTGCCTTTTCTCTCTCGAGTGCTTGTGCGGCATTTCTCTTCGGTGGAGCCGCCGGCAATATGTTTTTGGGAATTCCGATTGGCCCGGACAAGGAGTTCAGCGGGACATTTTTCGATCTTTGCCATCCGTTCCCGATTTTGACCGGAGCGCTTGCGGTGGCGACCTGCGCGCTGCATGGCTCGATCTATCTTTACCTGAAGTCGGACGGCGATCATCAAAAGCGCATTCACAGCTGGATCTGGCATGCTTTTGGCGTGTTTATCGTCTGTTACATGTTTACGACGATTGTCACGCTGGTGTCTATTCCTCGCTCGACCCACAATTTTACGATCATGCCATGGGCCTGGGTGGTAGTGGCTCTTAACGTGTTGGCGATTGCTAACATCCCCAGGGCAATCTATCTGGGTAAACCGCTATACGCATTCTTCTCTTCCTGTGCGACGATTGCGGCGCTGACTTGTCTCTTTGGCCTGGCGATGTTTCCGAATCTGGCAGTGTCCAGTACGAAAATGGACTGGAGTCTCAATATCTATAATGCTGCCTCTTCTCACGAGACACTTCAGATAATGTTTGTGATCGCTCTTTGCGGCATGCCGTTTGTTTTGGCATACACCGCTATCGTCTATTGGGTGTTTCGGGGAAAGGTAAAAATCGACAAACACAGTTACTAGTAGCTCGTTTCCCAAGTGATGCATCGCCCATATGGCCGGCTTGACGAGCAAGCGCAAATCGACGCATCGTTACTTTGGAATCGCTGTACTAGGAGCCGGTCTGGGAGCTCACTGCGGTCCACCAAATTTGAGCTAGCTACTTGAGGAGCCGAAATAGATCTGCTTGAAGCGCCCATATGTCGATTAACCAAAAAAGATGAAGATTGAAATCTGCGCTAGAAACTCAAGACCCATGCTGTTGAATGCTTTCAAGCATTTGGTGAAAGAGCATAGTTTTCACCATATTTGATGAAACGACAGAGCTGCCAGGCAAGAACGGAATAGCGTCGCTCCTGAGGCTGGCCCGCTTCGATCTGATTCAGACATAATCAGACAAGCTCTGCAAGGGCGTGTGAATTTGATTGATTTTGACTTGACAACCGGATCGCATGGAGTAATATCGTGGTACTCGTGCAAGCAATTCCTTCAACTAAATTGCAATCATACTCATTCCTGAATACAACTTTGAGGTCTCGAC
>CAZSNX010000156.1:0-8997 GCA_964607945.1 uncultured Candidatus Obscuribacterales bacterium | reverse complement strand
CTCCGATTGCAAAGTTATTGAACTTGCTGAACCGAACGAAGGAGAGATTTCCAGTTAGACCGGCAACTACCTTACCGCTCGATTCGAGTCCTTTCTATACGCCAGAAGCACCGAACAGTCCTTCCGGACCGCTGAGATCGCGTTGGGTGGTGAATCCGCTCAAACCCGGCTCCTTGGAAGCAATTGTGCCCAAATTGGACAGCAGAAGAACTTTTGACCTACCGGCAGAACCGTTGCCGGATTCATCGCTGCTGAATTCTCCGGCCGGGGGTGGGTTAACTGCTCCGGAGAAGAAGAGCTATCTAGGTGGATTCAAGCAGAGCAAGGGAAGCAGTCACTCAGACAGCGCGTTCGACTGGCCTGAGCCTGCCAAAACGACTGCCAAAGTCGAGCCTGCTGAGGCCATACCGGTCGTGAAGACCCCCGATTTGAAACGTGAAGACCCGCCTCGGCTCATGCATACGCTCGTTCACGGTTTCAATACCTACAACCAGTTCAGCATTATGAGGGCGGCGACGCCGGCGCCGATTGGTGCGCTTGGTTCGGGCACTCTGGGCGCCTACGATCTGGTTGCCGACGACTTCGGTCGATTGAAGCAAGCGATTAGGGACGGTAACAGCAAGGAAATCTACTCCAGCGGAGTAAAAGTGGGGGCTGATGCTTTATTAATTGCCGGCGGATTGGCAGGGCTAAGCTCGAAATACCGAATTTTGGGTGCCGCTGCTTCTATGAGCGGATCGGTCATTAAGTTAGGCTCGGACGGTATTCAGTATTACCGGCATTTCCGGTAAGTCTCAGTTGACTGCAATTGTCAGTCCAAATCAGCAACGACGTGGTCTGTGTTGTAGATCTGGTCGGCGGCAGTGAGGCTCTTGGCATGTTGAATCAGCCAGCCTTGCACCGTCCGGACCGTGTCCGCTTTTACTAGAGAAGTCTCGAGCAGGATGTGCCCGCGCTCGTGAAACCAGCGTACTACCTGGTCTCTGGACTTTAGCCTGGTTAGTAGGAGCACGACTGCATTTGACTTAAGCAAGCGGTCGCCGTCTCCTTGGATTACTAGCACAGGAACTTTGTCGGGAACCAGCTTTACATGCTTGAGAGTATCGCGCATGAATGATGCACTTTTGATTAGCTCCCCGGTGCTCAGGTGTTTTCGCACGAGCGGGTCGTCAAGCATTGCCTCTACCACTTTTGGGTCTTCGGATGCGCATCTTCTGATGTATGGGGTCAGATCCATCTGCCTGCGCGGATTTGTGGCGAAGATTGCCATGTCGGTCATCATCTGTTTGGACAGCATTCGCCTTCTTTTGATTGCTGGACTGGACAACACCAATCCGTCAATTATTTCTGGAGCAGCGGCGGCGGCGCGGATGGCCTGGTCGGCTCCGATGCTTTCTCCGATGCAGAAAAGAGGCAGATTGGGAAATCGCTTGTTGAGTTGCTTGAGCAGCGCTACGATGTCAGCTTGACTTTGTTCGTAGTCGATTGCGGGATCGGCGGTACGGCTGGGAGCGCCCACCTGCCACCGACCATAGCCTCTCAGGTCCGGCGCGGCAACAAAAAATCCCTGCGGTACCAGGTGGTTGGCCAAAACGTCGAAGGTTCCACCGTGCATTACCATGCCGTGAATTGCGACAATCACCGCCTTGGGTTTTTTACTGGGATCTGACCAGACTGTGACCGGTATCTTCAGCTGTTCGCCGAGCTCGGTATCGTCTTGACGTACAACTTCCGCATGCGATGGCAGAGCCAACCATAGGTTCAGACTAATGACTGCTACTGCACTTGCAATCGGCAACAACGTGCCGAGAAGCTTCCTAGGCTGCCACATCTACCTGTCCTTGCCCCAGCGGGAATCTCACGCGGTCGAGCAATAGCACCTGTAGGCTCGGACCTCAGAAACCCCATCTCCGCACCCGAGCTTTATATACCCATTTTCAGAAGATTTCTAAAACTTTAAGGACAGGATTTCACCTTGTCAGTAAAGGTTTTTCGGGTAGGGATGTTGGCGGTGGTTGGAACAATTGGCGGCTAAAGCATTTGATTGCATTGAAAACCTACGGTGGCGGTGGCGTCGTGCGCCGCCCTGGCGATGTACGACGGCACCACTACCGCGAATAAGAATCTCCGCAAAATGGTACTAGGCTTGTTACTATTGAGGATTTTGAGCGCCTATCCAGGTAAACTTTCAGTGAGCGAGCCATCAGGTTGCTGGACTATCCAGGGGGAAACTGGCGAAGTATGCCGAAACGAACAGATATTCAGAAAATTCTGGTTCTGGGGGCAGGACCGATTACGATCGGCCAGGCCTGTGAGTTCGACTATTCCGGCACGCAGGCCTGCAAGGCCCTCAAGGATGAGGGTTTTCAGGTCGTATTGATTAACTCGAACCCTGCCACTATCATGACCGACCCCGAGGTGGCCGATCGCACCTATGTTGAGCCGGTAACCGCTGAAGTAGCCAGAGAAGTGATTGCGCGAGAACGACCGCAAGCCTTGCTTCCTACCATGGGCGGGCAGACCAGTCTCAATGTGGCGGTCGAGTTGGCGGAATCAGGCACCCTGGCTGAATTCAACGTTGAATTGATTGGTGCCAAACTCGATGCAATAAAACTGGCCGAAGACCGTGAGCTGTTCAAGGCCAAAATGCTCGAGATCGGACTTAACGTGCCTCAATCAGGCATCGCCAGAGAATTCTCCGAGGTCAAGGAGATTGCGGCCAAAATCGGTTTTCCGATCATTATCAGACCGGCTTTTACGCTCGGTGGTGCCGGTGGTGGCATTGCCTACAACCAGGAAGAGTTGGATGAGATAGCACAGTCCGGTTTGAATGCCAGTCCGGTTCATGAAATTTTGCTTGAGGAATCAGTCCTGGGATGGAAAGAGATCGAACTCGAAGTTATGCGAGACCGGCTCGATAATGTCGTCATCATCTGCTCGATCGAAAATCTCGATCCGATGGGAATACATACCGGCGATTCGATTACGGTCGCGCCTGTGCAGACATTGACCGATCGCGAATACCAGGAGCTCAGAACGGCGGCAATTAAGGTTATCCGAGCTGTTGGTGTCGATACTGGTGGCTCAAATATTCAATTCGGAGTTCATCCTGACGATGGGCGGATTGTGGTTATCGAGATGAATCCACGAGTCTCGAGATCTTCGGCTCTTGCAAGTAAAGCCACCGGTTATCCAATCGCCAAGATTGCTGCGAAGCTGGCCGTCGGACTTACCCTCGACGAAATTCCAAACGACATCACCAAGAATACTCCGGCTTCTTTCGAACCGACGATTGATTACGTTGTCACCAAGATTCCTCGCTTCAATTTCGAGAAGTTTCGAGGTGCCGATACCGTACTCACTACACAAATGAAGTCGGTCGGAGAGGTGATGGCAATTGGACGAACCTTTCAGGAATCTATGCAGAAAGCCTTGAGAGGATTGGAACTCGGGTTGTCCGGCTTCGGTGGTGTCGCCGTCAGAGCTGGTGTCGATCTCACCGAGTGGCGCAGGCGATTGTCAGTTCCCAGTCACCATCGTCTGACCGATCTCTTCGGCGCGTTCGAGAATGGCATGTCGCTCGAAGAGATACACGAGCTCAGTCATATCGACCCATGGTTCCTCGATAACCTATATGAGCTCTGGCAGGAAAGCAAGCAATTGACTGCTCAGAAACGGTCCTTGTCCGAACTCACAGCTGTCGATCTGCTTCGTCTCAAGCGGTTCGGTTTTGGGGACTATCAACTTTCTTTGTTGCTTACCGGCAAGTCGATTACGGAAGATGCTGTTTTTGAGCACCGCCGCAGCCTGGGCGTTGTGCCGGCCTATAAGACGATCGATACCTGTGCCGCAGAATTCATGGCTTCCACTCCCTACATGTATTCCACTTACGAAGATGAGTCGGAAGTGCCACCAAGCGATCGTCAAAAGGTGATGATTCTGGGTGGCGGACCGAACCGGATTGGCCAGGGCATCGAGTTTGATTATTGTTGCGTGCAAGCCAGTCTTGCTTTGCGTGAGCTCGGACTGGAATCGATAATGGTCAACTCCAATCCAGAGACAGTCTCGACGGATTATGACGTCTCTGACAGGCTTTACTTTGAACCGCTTACTCTGGAAGACGTTTCAAACATCGCAATGGTGGAGCAACCGTTTGGCGTGATCGTGCAATTGGGGGGACAGACCCCTTTGAAACTTGCGCATGGACTTGAGGCGCGAGGAATCAAAATTCTGGGTACGTCGCCCGATTCAATCGATATTGCCGAAGACCGGGCTCGCTTTGGCGAGTTGATCCAGCAGCTGGGATTGCGACAGCCGTCCGGTGCAATCGCTAACCGCGCTGATGAGGTGCACAAGTTGGCAGAAAAGGTCGGCTATCCGGTTTTGGTCAGACCAAGCTATGTGCTGGGCGGCCGAGCAATGCAGATTATCTATACACCCGATGAGCTCACGAAATGGCTGACGCTTGGCTTCAAAATCGAGCCGGACAGGCCCGTGTTGATAGACGAGTTTTTAGAAAATGCAATTGAGATTGACGTCGATGCAATTTCAGACGGTCATGAAACAATTATTGCCGGCATCATGGAGCATATCGAACAAGCCGGAGTGCACTCCGGAGACAGTACATGCGTGCTGCCTACGCAGAGCATTCCGCTGAGAGTGGTCGAAGAGATCCGTAAGGCGACCCTTGATTTGGCCAAAGAGCTGAAAGTGATCGGACTGATGAACATTCAGTTCGCGCTCAGAGGTGATGAGCTGTATGTGCTCGAGGTGAATCCTCGAGCCAGCCGAACCATTCCGTTCGTCTCAAAAGCAACCGGCGTGCCCTGGGCAAAGTTGGCTGCTAAGGTGATGGTTGGAAAGCAGCTTTCGGAACTTGGAATTACCAGCAGGCTCTTGCCGCCTCATGTTGCCGTCAAGTCAGTCGTGATTCCATTCAAGCGATTCCCCGGTACGGAGATCTCGCTTGGTCCTGAAATGCGTTCTACCGGCGAGGTGATGGGAGTGGCTTCCCAGTTCGGATTGGCTTTTGCCAAAGCGCAGTTGGGAGCTGGTCATGTTCTGCCTACCAAAGGCAAAGTGTTCATTTCGGTCTCCGATGTCTACAAGCAAGATGTGGTGCCTGTCGCTCAAAATCTCTATCAGCTTGGCTTCGAGCTTTTTGCTACCAGAGGGACCGCCTTGGAGATAAAAGCCGGCGGCATTCCGGTGATGGTAGTCAATAAAGTTTCGGAAGGGAGACCCAACGTCGTTGACCGCATCAAGAACGCAGAGATCAATCTCGTCATCAACATTCCGTCGGGACGGACGGCGCATCACGACGATCAGCTCATTCGCCGGGCATCCATTAACTACAATGTGCCGGTTGTCACCACTTTGTCCGGAGCAAAGGCTACCGCCTCCGGTATCGCCGCGTTGCAGCACGGCAGCCTGGGGGTGAAGAGCCTTCAGGAGTATCACAGCAATATCGCTTACTGGGAAAACACCAGCCGCGAAACTCTTCCGGGCGTGACGTCACCTTCATAAACCTAACCGGAATTCGACCCGAAACCAAAGCTAAAGGGGGAACATTCAGTGAATCTCGAGATCGCCAAATACATTGACCACACCTTGTTGAGCCCATCTGCAAGCCGCGACGATATCACCAAACTCTGTCAGGAAGCAAAGGAATACAGCTTCTTTGCTGTATGTGTGAATCCCTGTCATGTGCGACAGGCGGTTAAGGAGCTATCTTCCAGCAAGGTTGCCGTGGCTACTGTGATCGGGTTTCCTCTCGGTGCCAATTTGATGGATATCAAAATTGCCGAGGCGCAGCGCGCCATTTCGGAAGGCGCAGAGGAACTCGACATGGTAATCAATGTCGGCGCTTTGAAAGATCGAGAAACTGATTTCATCGTCGAGGAAATTCGCTCGATTGTGAAAGTCTCGAAAGATCACCTAGTGAAGGTGATTATCGAATGTGACTTGCTCACTGATGAAGAGAAGGTTGCCGCTACTGAAGCTTGTATCCGGGCTGGTGCCGGCATGGTCAAGACTTCGACCGGTTTTGTCAAAGATGGAAAGGGCGCAACGGTTGAAGATATCCAGCTGATGAAACGTACTATCGGCAGTGCAAATCTTGGAATCAAGGCCAGCGCAGGTATCCGTGATTACGAAAAGGCCAAGCAATTGCTTGAAGCCGGAGCTACCAGGCTCGGTACATCGGCCGGAGTAACAATAGTCGGTGCAGCGCAGCCGGTTAAGTCTGGATACTAACTTTTCGACTGTTCAACGAAAATCGAATCTAACGGCGGTACTCAAGGTTTGTGTGAGACAAATCTTTAGCCGTTTTGACCACCTGCTCCGGTCGCCCGATCGACAGAATCGAGCTGGCGTCCAGTAATGGTTCTCGCGAATTCGAACTGCTGTCCGAAGTATTATCTGTCACGAAAAAGTCACACTCATTTCATATCTTAGGACTGCCAATTTACCAATGTTCGACAGCCTTACCAGGAGTCCCCAATGAGTTTGGAATCTACATACCTGCAATCTTCCAACCCGGTTCCTGACACTTCAGCCAAAACCGACAAACAGCCGGATGCTGCTCCAACTGTTGCCAGCTTGGTCAGCAGCGACAGTGCCAGCCGGCAAGAGCATGAACGCATCTCCAAAGGCATCGGCCAAATGTTGGCCAGCGAATCGAAGTCTGCGTCACTGCAGTTGCCGCTGCTAACCTTGGACGGCTTGCTCAAGTCGGATGCGGGAGAAGCAAAGCCGGCTCAAGGAGAGGCCACTAGCTCAAAACAAACTGATGCACTAGACAAGCGCTCCCAAGCCGCCGAAGAAAAAGTTTCTTTCAAAGGAGATTCGACTCTAATCGAAAGGAAAGTCGAACCAGATGGCTTCTCCGAGGAGCCTGAAGCGGTCAGAAAGTATTATGAGAAGTTCAAAAAGACCCCCACAGATAAAAATCCACCGCCTTCTGATGGCCCGGAAAACAAACCGGACACAGATGATCGAGCGCCGGATCCGAAACCGGAAGCGAAATTGAAGCCTCATTACAAGACCGATGAGGTGGAGCAGGCCATCAGATTGGCTAAAGAAAATAATCTCCCCGTAATCGTGCACGTCGGTGCAAGCTGGTGTGGACCATGCAGAACGATGGAGAAGAATGCTTGGCCTGAAATTGAAAAGGATGCTCAGGTCAATCAAAAGGCCGTCTACATTCACTTGGATGTGGACAAAGCAAAGGATCTTCAAGGTAAAGCAGCGGCACTCGCCAAGCAGATGCAAGATGGCGTCCAAAGCTTTCCGACAGTAAAGGTCATGAACGTTGGCGGCGACAAAGACAATCTGTCACTGACTTCAGTGGGCCAAGGTTCATTCATGAGCGCGTCTCAGCTCAAGAATTTCATCCAGAAGAACGTCAAGTAACGGCTCCTATTCTGCGAATCCATTTATTTATGGCTCGAGCAAAGCGTGCCTAGCTCGCTCCGTTCAGATTCGGAGTACTCAAGTGATTTATGAATCTGGGAAGCTTAAAGCTCTCGGTGTCTCGCGCTAAACTTTGTAGACAAAAGTCAGAGAAAAGGCCGCGGGCACGCAAAAGTAATCGGTTGTAAACTATAGACAGTAGATCTCCTGGAACTATATGGTGTGTCTTATTTCCGGAGCCGTACTTGTGAGTAGTAGTATGTCGCCTGAGAGAGCAAGCCTTGGTATCGCATGTGGTATCGCTCTGGTGCTTTGCGGTCTGCAAGCTTTCCATTTAAGTGCCAGCTCTGAACCTGCGGGAGCCGCCAAATCAGAAGAGAGCGCTCCGGAGAAAGTTAAATCTAAGGGGAGTTTCAGCGGTAATGTCTCCTGGTATGGTGAACGCTTCCATGGTCGGAAGACAGCTTCAGGGGAGCGATTTGACGTTCGCAAGCTGACTGCAGCTCATCGGCGCCTGCCATTTTTCACCAAAGTATTGGTAGAGAATCCAAAGACAGGAAGAGCGTGTATCGTTAAGATAAACGACCGAGGTCCCTTTATTAAGAGTCGAGTTCTGGATCTTTCCAAGGCAGGCATGCATAAAGTTGCACCGGTTATGCCAGGTATAATCTACGCGGATTGCTTGGTTCTTGACGATGACCAGTAGAACGATTCCAAGTTAACGAGCCTAGCCCTACTGAAGGCTTCCCGAATCAATCTTTGCTTCGATGGACTTCGCTCTGGAGTTTAGTTGTTCTGCTTCAGTCGCTCGATTCATTTTTCGCAGTAAGAATGCATAATTCCTGAGCACCGCTGCGACTTCCAGATCGTTCTTGCCCAGCGCGCTTTCTCGAATTTCCAAGACTCGCTTGTATAGCACCTCTGCTTCATCATACTTACCCTGGTCCCTGAGCAACCTCGCCAAATTATTCAAACTCGTTGCCAGCTCGACTGGATTATCGGTATGTTTCTCGCGAATCCCCACCGCCTTCTTAAATGCGCTCTCCGCATCGGTCTGCTTCCCATCCTCGCGATATACAAGTCCGAGATCGGTAGCCGTGGCTGCAACGGAGGGATCGTCTGCTCCCAGCGCCTTCTCTCTAATCTTAATCGCTCGTTCTAGAGAAACTTCTGAATCATGGAAATTACCGAGTAATCTGTTGAGCTCACTCAAATTATCCAGACAAGTTGCTGTATCAGGATTATCTGATCCGCCTGCCTGCTCCGATGTCTGCAATGCCCGAGTGAGCAGCGGCTTCGCTTCGGTAAGCTTGTCTTCGGCGATATAAAGGCTGCCCAGATTAGTCAAAGCGACCACTAGTTCCCGTTGATTTTTCCCAGCATTCTTCTCTCGGATAGTTAGTACTTTCTTGTAAGGCAATTCCGCTTCGTGGTACTTGCCCTGCTCCTTGAGCACCGTTGCGAGATTGTTTTGTGCCGCAATGATGGATGCCTGATCATTTGACTTCGCTGCGATTGCGACCACGCGCTTAAGCAGCGGTTCGGCTTCGGTGAACTTCTCTTGTTCGCGAAGCAGTCTGGCGA
>CAZSNX010000155.1:0-9028 GCA_964607945.1 uncultured Candidatus Obscuribacterales bacterium | reverse complement strand
CTTGCAGGCCAACCGAATCGTTTCGCTCGCTCCTTCAAATACAGAGCTGATTTTTAGCCTGGGCGCACAAGATCGTTTAGTCGGTGTGTCAACGAGTTGCAACTACCCTCCGGCAGCAGAAAAACTTGAAAAGGTGGGCAGTTTCACTTCCATCAATTTTGAACGTCTAGCCCGACTTAATCCTGATGCCGCTCTATTTGTCGCTGGACAAGAAGCGCTCGCCAGCCGGTTGAAAGGCAAGCAGATCCAAATTGTGATCTTGCCTAATGACAGCCTGAGGAAAATTGCCGGCAACTTGAGAACACTAGGAGAGTTAACTCGCCGGAGTGATCGAGCTGACCAGCTGGCTCAATCATGCCAACGCGCGCTTAACGATCTGTCACGCCTGATGAGCTGCGCGCGCTCCAAACCAAAGGTTTTCTACTGCGTTTGGCCGGCACCGCTAATCACTGTCGGCAGCGACAGCTTCATTGATGGCATCATCACCAGCACCGGTGGCAAAAACATCACCGCTGACTTGAAAGCCGCCTATCCCCGTTACAGCATCGAACGATTGTTGCTCGCCCAGCCGGACATCATCATTCTTCCCCAGAACGCAAGCAAAAGGCTCGACCTCTCAAAGCCACCCTGGTCGTCCTTGCATGCCATCCGCGATAAACAATTCTACATATTGCCGGCAGCAATCGAAGACAGACTATCCAGACCCACGCTTGGCATCTTCGAAGGACTTTACTGGCTGTCAGCGCAATTGCATCCGGAGCTCAAACATGAGCTGAAAGGCTGGCTTGAAAGATGGCGGGCAAAAGCCAATTCGCCAATTCAAAGAGCAAGAGCTTCTTAATGTGAAGAAAATTTCGTGTGGTCCGATAACAAGGGCAGTCTTGAGGTTTGAAGATTTATGTTGCCCCTTATTCAGCCAAGAATTAATACCTGCTGGCATTTACCTATAGCTGCAAAGGTCTATGTGGGCTAAGATAAAAATAGTCCCGCCCCCCGGGACTTGGGCGCCCTGGCATGTGTTCGCGTTTTTTAACGCTCAATGCCAGGGCTGTCCCCTGTTTAGCGGCGAAATTGCCATATAATTTGGAGCTATGTGCTCACAGGCTTATAGTCAGGTCAAGAGGTGGTCTTCTTGATGAACCACCTGGTTGTCTGCGGAATCAACTTTCACTCCACCCCGATCGCCATACGCGAGCGGCTGGCTATTCCAGCTTCTTGTTTGAAGCATGCACTGTTCGCATTATCCAGCCTGCCGCATATTAAGGAAGCAGTCGTACTTTCGACCTGCAATCGCACCGAGGTTTATGCGGTGGTCTCCGACGTGCAGGCCGGGTTGCACGAAATCGAATCCTTCTTTCTTTCCACCCAGGCGATCGCCGACCACGAAGTTTTACGCCCGAATTTCAAACTGTTGCGCGAAGACGCTGCTCTGCACATGTTCAGGGTAGCCAGCGGCATCAACAGTATGGTTCTGGGCGAAGGCCAGATCATGTCGCAAGTCAAGGCAGCTTACCAAGCGGCGCTCGAAGCAGGAACCGCCAAAACAGTCCTGGGTGAGCTCTTCAAACTCGCCCTCAATTGCGGCAAACGCGTTCGCTCTGAAACTTCAATGGGCCGCCGGGCCGTTTCAGTAAGCTCGGCAGCACTTGAGCTTGCCCGCTCTCTGCTGGGCTCGCTCAAGGACAAGAATGTCTTGGTGCTGGGTGCAGGCCGGATGGCGCAGATTTGCGTCAAGCACTTGCTGAATGAAACAGGCAAGGGACAGATTGTCCTGCTCAATCGTACGAAGGAACGGATCGAGCATTTTCTGGCCAACGAACTGCCAAATAAGAACCGCCTAAACACAGATTTCTCGTTTGACGATCGTTACCGGCTCGCTGCTCAAGCCGACCTGGTCATAGTCTCGACGAGCGCTCCCGAGTACCTGCTCGACAGCCGGCAGCTTTTGAAAGAGCAAAGCTCTCAGGAGCTTTGCATAATCGACATCTCGGTTCCGCGCAATGTCTGTCCTGCTTTGGCGAGCATACCAGGCGTAAAACTGTTCAATGCCGATGATTTATCCGAAATAGTCAACCGCAATCTTGCCGAGCGAGAATCACTGGTTGGTGAGGCGGAAACGATAATCATGGAGGCGCTGGAAGACTTTCACGCCTGGCAAAGATCACTGCTGGTGGTACCAACGATCGCCGAGCTCAGACACAAGATCGAAGCAATCAGAGCTGAACAAGTCGAAAAGAGCCACAGTTCTTGTTCCGCCACCGATCTCGAAGATAATCGCCGGCAACTGGAAGATATTAGTCGGGCGATCGTCAATCAGATCTTGCATCACCCTACAGTTCAGCTAAAAGCAACCGGCGATTACGAAATCCTCCGCCAACAAGCTGAAGCATTGCGAACTCTCTTTAATCTGGATCCGCTCGCAGCCACTACCGTCAAACGCGGCAACAAGCGCCGTCTTGCAGAATCGTGTCAGACAAAAGCCAAACGATAATACGGATAGGCACTCGCGAAAGCAAGCTCGCCAGACTGCAAACTGACATTGTCTTAAACGCGCTTGCCGGAAGATTTCCCGGCTTGACTTGCGAGACAGTCGCGGTGAAAACACACGGCGACAAGGTTCTGGATCGGCCGATTGCCGAGGTCGGGCAACGTGGAGTATTCGTCAAAGAGCTGGAAGAGGCTCTCCTGTCAGGAGCCGTGGACCTGGTTGTGCATAGCCTGAAAGACTTGCCGACCGATCTGCCGGAAAAGCTCACGCTAGCCGCCGTTATGGATCGCGCAGATCCGCGCGATGTTCTGGTCAGTAGACAAGGCATCAGCTTTGACAGCTTGCCGGCCGGCGCGCGGGTAGCAACCTCGAGCCGCAGAAGAACTGCACAGCTGATGGCTAAGCGCACAGATTTGACGTTCGTCGACATACGCGGCAACATTCAAACGAGATTGCGCAAACTGGATGAAGGAGAATGCGATGCGATGGTGCTGGCAGCTGCCGGCCTGATACGCCTCGAACTGACGGACAAGATAGCGGAGACTTTCGAACCTGAATTCTGCACTCCAGCAGTCAGTCAGGGCGTGCTAGGAATTGAATGCCGCTCTGCGGATCTCAACATCTTGAGTATGCTCAATGAAATTGAAAATCGACCGCTCCGTGCTCTGGTTACTGCAGAACGAGCTTTTCTGCACGAACTCGGCGGCGGCTGCTCGGTTCCGGTCGGCGCGCTTGCGACCCCTCTTCCTGATTCGAGATTACGCTTATCGGGATGTATCGCTGCTCTCGACGGTTCGAAAGTTTACCGGGACTTCCTGGATGGCTCTGAGCTGGATGCCGGCAAGCTGGGAACAGCCCTGGCCAAGCAGATGCTGAACACCGAAGCGAAAGCCGTAATCGAGCAGCTGAAACTGTCAGCATCAAATGTGGTGTCACCACCATAGAGTAGGGACCATCAGCATGAGCAGCCGGCAATCAGCTTTTCAATATACAACAACCAATTAGACTTTCTGGCTCCCTTCGAAAATCAATGTGGTAAAGACAGATGAACAAGCTTCCATTAAGCGGTCTTCGCATTCTGGTAACACGCTCGCGCCATCAGGCTGGCCAACTTTCAAATAAGTTGGCGGAGTTCGGAGCCGAACCGATTGTAATTCCTGTAATTGAAATCGGCCCGCCCGATTCGTGGGAAGAACTGGACAACGCACTCGATATGATTGAAGACTACGACTGGATTCTTTTTGCCAGCGTAAATGCAGTTGATGCCTTCATGGACAGATTTGAGTCTTTCGGCAGAACCGCTGCCGAACTGTCTAGAGTCAAACTGGCGGCAATCGGCCCTTCCACCTCCGAAGCACTGGCCGAGCGTGGGCTCAAAGCTAGCTTCCAACCAAAACAATTCATCGCCGAAGCAATGGTGGCACAATTTCCCGGCTATCCGCATCTTGAGGGAAAGCGATTCCTGTGGCCACGCACTAACGTGGGACGCGGCTACATAATCGACAAGCTAGGCGAAGCCGGCAGTCAGATTGACACAGTGCCAGCGTATTCAACTTCGCTGCCTCAAGACTCTCAGTCCGCAGCAAAGCGGCTGGTCAACCTGCTATTTGATCGTAAAATTGAGATAGTCACCCTCGCCAGTTCTCAAAGCGCAACGAATCTCGCACAGCTGTTGAACCAGGGTCTTGAGCTGTGCCAAGACCAGGAGCAGCCGACTTCGCTCAGCCAGCTGTTGTCCGGAGTTACGGTGGCAACAATCGGCCCGGAAACGAGCAAATCTGCGCTCAAAGCGCTAGGTAAATCAAACATCGTGGCTACGAAGTCAACCATCTCCGGTCTGGTGGACGCAATCGTCGAACATGTTCGAGCCGGCAAGCATTAATTATCTTCCAGATTCCAAGCACTGCCAGGCATTACAGCTATCAAGTAGATATATAGTTATTGATGATCTAGCCGCAGGCAATTGTCCGCAAAAAAGGAGAGCCGATTTCATGACCACCCTAACCCGTCAAAGCGCAAGCTCAGCTACCTTTCCAAAGGTCCGTTTGAGACGGATGCGCTCGTCAGCAACACTTCGTGAGCTGACCAGGGAGACGCACCTTAGGCTGGAAAAGCTAATCTACCCTCTCTTCATCGTCGAAGGTAAAGGGATCAAGAAGCCGATCGGAGCTATGCCCGGTATTCATCAGCAAAGCATTGATGTGATGATGAAGGAAGTCGAGCAGGCTGTGGACGAGGGGCTGAAATCGCTCATTTTGTTCGGCATACCGGACGAGAAGGACAACCAGGCTAGCGGAGCCTGGAGCGCTGACGGCGTCGTTCAAAGAGCGACTCGCGAGATTAAGAAGAACTTTCCGAATCTGGCAGTCGTAGCAGACACTTGCCTCTGCGAATACATGGATCATGGTCACTGTGGAATTGTCGCTGACGGTCGCATCCTCAACGATGCCAGCTTGTCAATAATCGCCCGCACTGCCGTTTCCCAAGCGGAAGCCGGAGCCGATATCATTGCACCTTCGGACATGATGGACGGGCGCGTCGGCGCCATCCGCCGAGCGCTTGACGAAGCTGGTTTCGACCATGTGCCGATCATGGCCTACAGCGCTAAATTTGCGTCCGCGCTCTACGGCCCGTTCCGCGAAGCCGCTCAATCTGCACCGCAATTCGGAGACCGCACCACCTATCAAATGGATCCTGCCAATGGGCGAGAAGCCTTGCGGGAGATCGAACAAGACATCGAAGAGGGCGCCGACATCGTAATGGTCAAGCCAGCGCTGCCGTACCTTGACTTGATCAGCCAAGCCAGAACGCTTACGAAGCTACCGATTGCGGCATATAATGTGTCAGGGGAGTACTCCATGGTCAAGGCAGCCGCTGCAAACGGCTGGATCGACGAGAAGAGAGTCGTCCTGGAATGCCTCACCGGAATAGTGCGGGCCGGAGCCGACCTCATCATCACCTATCACGCCAGGGACGTAGCCCGCTGGCTCGCGTGAAATCTATCGCCCCAGTATTGCGGTTTTTGACCTGTTCGCAACTAAAGGACCCCATTTCAATGAAAACCAGCACGGCCTATCAAATCAGCTTTGCCAACGCCTTTGCCGATCTGTATTTGGACAAGGAAAATGGCGAAGTGGCTCTTGATTTGAGGCGTCAAGAGATCACGATTTATCTCAATCAAACGCAGTATCAAGCGCTTGTGCTCCTTGTGCAATCAAGTTTGGAAGACGAAGAGTTTCTCGACTATCTCAACTGGCAAAAGGACCCTTTGCAATGCGACGAAAACCTGATTTTCGAGATCTGCGGTCCGGAACACATGGTATGCATGGCCTGCACCCCTAGCTATGAGCGGGTTAAACTTACATTTGATCTCGGTGTTGCAGTCGATCTTTCGTTTGCAGACTATCAAGGACTGGCCGGGCTAATCAAAGAAGCTCAGGCCGATCTCGAATGGCGCCGCGAATTGCTGAGATGGAATATGCCTGACAGTGAAGCAGGCCCTGATTATGCCAGCGGCGGTCAGGACTAGTTTTCGCTGTGCCATCAATGGCAGTATCACAGGCGAGGACAGTGAGATATGCCAAATAAGCTCAGACTAGCTATTGCCGGTCTTTACCTCACCACACTTTCACTCGCCGGCACAACCACTCCCGCCGCAGCCAACTGCCCTTCCTTCGAAGAGATGGAGGCAAGGCAAGCCCGACTGGAATACCGCATTGTCGAAGGTTTGAAATCCGGCAAACTCACCGACAAACAAGCGAAACGCTATCGGAAAATCCTCTCCGAAGTCGCCGCCCGTGAGTCCCGCTGCAGAGCAGGGCGTCATTTAAGCCAATTCGAAGCCAACCAACTCAATCTGGATCTCGACTACGTCAGCCGCTGCATCAGTCACGCCTTAAAATCGAAACAAACCGCTTCGTCGACGGAACACGCCGAATCACCGACTGAAAATAGCTCAACAAGCCAGCCACCAGCCGATCAAACAGTCACGGAAAGGCCTGCTAAATAAGCGTTTTTGTAAATTAGCTGCCCGGCTAAACCTGTTCGAACATCCGGCGCAGCTCTTCGACGTTCATACCCATCGCTTGAGCCAGTTCCTTTTCGGAAGCCGGTCGCCCTTTGGACTTCTTGAGACTTTCACTGAGCTCCTTAGCCTGTTTGAGTTTAGTTTCCATACCGGAAGGCAATGCGTCGCAGCACTCTCCAACCATTCCCTGCAAAACTGTCTCAATCTTCCAAGTTGCATAGCTGGAAAACGAAATGCCGCTTGCAAAATCATACCGACTCACCGCCTGAGCAAGCGCCTGGTTGGCCGCAGCTAGCAAATCCAGCAGTCTGACACCCCGCTCCAGATACTTTGTCGCCAGGGACAGCACCAATCGAAAGTACCCTTGCATAAGCCTTTTGCGCGCATCGGCACCAACTTGCCCAAACATCTCGATTTTGGCGACCAACTCCTCTTCCTCGTCGGCAGTAGGAATTGGAATTTCGTCCACCATCTTCATGTAAGCCTTGAGCTGATCTTCATCTGCCTGGGCTGCACCGGCACTCGAATCACCCAACTGCTTGTGGATGGGCTCGCCTGTGCTCGCTGGCTGGTGAATCTCGAGTACTATGCGAGCTTTAGAATTGCCGGCAACTTTTGCCAGCTGAAGCAACTTGGCGAAATCAGCCGCGAAAGCATCTTTCAAAGAGACCGCTACTATCTCGAATTTTCTGTTTTCACCAGACGCATCTACTGCTTCAAAGAAAGTTTCCGATCTCAAATCCTGCCACACGCCATTTATCTCAGCCTGGCAATAATCATAGCCAGTCTCGATTCTGCCACCATTCAATTCAACATCGTCGAGCTGAGTTGTCGGCAGCTTACCTTCGGCATCTCGAACTGAAAATACACGCGGGAAATCATTGCCTTCATCGTCGATCAACGCCATCAAGCGTGTCAGATAGGAAATGAGATCAACAGAATCTACAGTCGTCCTTTCTAGCTCCGCTAGATTGAAAAACACACTGTCTTCGAGTTGATAGCGCCATTCGACATAACCGAACAGATTGCGGCGCTGCCCGTCATAACGCTGTCTCGAGACCGGAACCACTAGCTCGTGAAAAGCTTGCGATTGCCACGCAACTTCATTCTTTTCGGATTGAGAACTTAAACCTGACACCTCTTGCCAGTTCTCTATACTTGCATTGATTGTGCAGCTCATCTGGTCTAACCTCTGTCCTCCGAAAGTATCTTGCTATAAATCTCCGGATCAACATTGCCACCGCTTACGATACAGCAGATCCGCTTTCCTTTGAACCGAGAAGGCTCGGTCAACAGCGCGCCTACGCTCAGCGCACCGGTAGGCTCAGACTTCAAGTTCGCATAAGTAAACAGCAATCTGAGCGCCTCAGTAATTTTGTCCTCTGGAACTTCCACAATCGAGGCGAGCCCATGCTGCAGTACCTCCCAATTGTGATTACCAATCGAAAGAACCCGCGCACCGTCAGCAACTGTTTGCGGCTCCTGCTCGTTGGCAACTATTCTTCCTTCCCGGAGCGAACGCGCGGCATCATTGGCCATGAGCGGCTCGGCACCAATTACCGGTATGTTCCTACCGCAAGATTGAATTCCCTTTATGATGCCGGACGATAACCCGCCGCCCCCGACTGGCACTACTACGAAATCGACCGCGCGATCGAGTTTGCAGATCTCCACACCGAGAGTAGCGTTTCCAGCGATAACGAAAGGGTTGTTAAACGCGCTGGCAACATATGCATCCGGAAATTCGGCCGCCAACTCACTCAGACGCTCCGCGCGGCTCTTGACCTTCACATCGGTGAGTTCCACCACACCACCGAACTCTCTGACCGCATCAATCTTTACTTGTGCTGATGTACTCGGCATCACGACCGTACACGACTTACCGAGCAACTTACAAGCATATGCCAATGCTTGCCCAAAGTTGCCGGAAGATTCAGTCAGAATAGTCGAGTTGGTCACGTTTGAAGCCAAACCGTAAGCAGCGCGAAATTTGAAACTACCGGTGTGCTGAAATGTTTCGCTGACGATCGTTATATCGGCATCCAGCCGAGAGCTCAATCGCACAGACTCAATTACGGTTGTAGGTCTGACTGCGTTCTCTAGTGAAACCGGAGCGCTTTCCACATTGCTCATGAGTAACTTCCAAATTGAGTGGGACCGCAGATCATAGCATCTACCGGAATCTCTCAGTCCTTATAAATTAAGCGTTAGTCTAGTCCGCCACTATGGTTGAAACTCAGAAGATAGTGTCGCAGGAGGCTTGGGCCATTTGTCCGTCAAAGAGCTCATCACAGCACCGGCAATCTCCGACAACTGTTGTTCCAGCTGACCCAAACTAACCTTCCCGGCTGAAACTACCGGCAGCACGGCCGCCTTTTGCTCGCTCTTCGACTGAACGCTCACTGTTTGTCCTGCCAGCGCATTACTTGCAGTGCCGCCCATAACAGGACGCAGTATTAGGTTGAGTAGCTCGGAATTCACCTGACTTTCCGAAACAATCGTGACAAGATTGG
>CAZSNX010000154.1:0-9060 GCA_964607945.1 uncultured Candidatus Obscuribacterales bacterium | reverse complement strand
TCCGGTGCCGTTGTTGTCTTCTTCGCCGGCGGTTGCTGGCGACTTGCTCGTTGTTGGGAGCTCGGATGGCAACCTATATGAATTGCAAACAAGAAATGGCGCTATTAAATGGAAGTACAAAACGCAGCGGCCGATTATCAGCTCGCCTGCCGTTTGCAATTTAGGTGTTTGCGTCGGAAGCCAGGACGGCAACTTGTATCTATTGAATTGAAAGAGCCCGATCACGAAGCTGTGTGCAATTGAAACAGCTTGACATCAGCCTGCTTTCTACGCTGTTTCGTTTGGTTGATATCAGGTTAGGCAGGATCGTAAGCTGTTAGAGAGTTTCTTGATTCCTTTCTAACGGTTGGTGCGCAGCCGAATTTACTTTCCGTTCCATATCTCGATTTCCGATCGCCGGAATGCTTGAGGGCATTCTTGGTGGGCAACCGGCTCGACTTAACGAGCGAATGGGAGGGAGCTGTGAAAGATAGACTGATCAGCTGGATTGCGCGACTGGCGCAGTTTTGCATCTTTGTGATTGCCGCTCTGGCCGGACAGCGCGATCGCAACATCTCCGATGGCTTAACGGCCAATGTCGCTGTCAATGGCGGCAACCAATTCGACGACACGTACGACAGGATCATCAAGGCGCTGCCGAATGGAACGCCTATGAAGTACGACGACTTTCAACGTAAAGTCGGTACGGACATCACGGATCTGTTGCCTTGGGCCACTCCTGATACGATTACCAGGAATGGCAACCATATTGTGCTCGATTCTGCTGCCTCCGGTACGCAGCAACTCGGCAATGGCGTAGAGCTCAAGACTGACAAGAGAGTCGAGTTCGACCTGAGCAGAGCCAACGGTTCTTTCACCCTGACCGGCATCAAGGGGATCAAAGTAAGTATCGGCGGAGCGGCTGCTCTCGATTTGAAGGAGCTCACGCTTACGAAGGATTCAAGCGGCAATATTGTCGTCAGTGGGAAGCTTTTGGTTTCCCGCTATTTGCCTTACTTGCCGTTCAAAGTCACGCTCGGGCCGGACGGGCAACCGGTGAAGTAAGGCAGAGAGAACGGTCTTTAGCGGCCGATTGCTCTTCGAGCTTACCAGAAGCACTAATGAAAGCTACAAACGGGAAGCGCGAACTAACAAGGACGTGAGTTTTCGCTTACCCGGAAGAAGGGTGACACGTAATGAACGCCAACAAACAAGTTCATATCATCGGCGGCGGCACAGTGTTTCATGTGCGGCCCCACATCTCGCTTTCCGCCACCGCCTATGGCGGGACGGCACGTCTGCTCGACAAGCTCTGCCGCGAGCATTCCGACAAGCTCGATGTGAAGCTGCATCTGACCAAGATGGCCAGCGCCGGTCAAAGCGAGCTGGAAACCAGCGAGGATGTCGCTGCGCTGATCGAAAGGCTGGTGGGGGACCTATCGACCAAGATCATTTTCATGCCGGTGGCGCTCGTCGATTATCATGGCGAAGTGACCGCCGACAACGGTGAGGCCGGCAAGTATGGCGATCGCCTGAAGACGAGGCAGTATCCCGAACTCACCATGAAGCTCGCGGCTGCTCCGAATGTGATCGCCAAAGTGCGGAAGCAGAGGCGAAAGGACATCTTCCTGGTCGGCTTCAAGACGACCAGCGGCAAGAGCGCCGCTGAGATGTACATCGCCGGTCTTCATCTGCTCAAGGAGGCCAGCTGCAATCTGGTCTTCGCTAATGACGTCAAGACCCGAATGAACATGGTGATTACGCCGGAGGAGGCTAGTTATCATGTCACGTCGAATCGCGAAGAAGCTCTGCGCGGTCTGGTCGAGATGGCTTACTTGCGATCTCATCTCACCTTCACTCGCAGCACGGTAATTGCCGGGGAGAGCGTGCCCTGGAGTTCGCCGGATGTACCGACGACGCTACGCGCGATCGTTGATCACTGCATCAAGCGCGGTGCCTACAAGCCGTTCCGCGGCGCGACCGTCGGGCACTTTGCTGTCAAAGCGGGACCGACTACCTTCCTCACCTCGAAGCGCAAGACCAACTTCAACGATCTCGAAAAGATCGGCCTCGTGAAGGTGGAGACGGATGGCGAGGACTCGGTGATCGCCTACGGCAGCAAACCGTCGGTCGGAGGGCAGTCTCAACGCATCGTGTTTGCCGAGCATCCCGACTGCGATTGCATCGTCCATTTCCATTGCCCGATCCGTCCGGGATCGTCAGTGCCGGTGGTGTCGCAGCGTGAGTATGAATGCGGCAGTCACCAGTGCGGACAGAACACATCTCGCGGTTTGAAGAAGTTCGGCAATCTCTATGCGGTCTTTCTCGACAAGCACGGTCCGAACATCGTATTCAACCGGTCTGTCGATCCAGCCGAGGTGATCAAGTTCATCGAGGAGAACTTCGACCTCGAAGGCAAGACCGGCGGCCAGGTTACTCTGCCTGCGCAGTCCTGACGTCGCCTGCGGCGTCGGCTGGCAGATACCAACAACAATTCGACGGCGGCAGAACTCGCATCTGCCGCCGCCGAATGTCCTGATCCAACAAGGAGCAACTTCTATGGATTGGCGCACCGCGCGGCTTTACGCCGCCGCTATGAGCTGGCCGGTCATCCTGGTCTGCGCGTGGCTGGGAAATCACTTCGGTGGAGCAGCCGGCATGTTCATCGGAACATTCGTCGGCATCGCCGCCTACTTCCTCGGCATCTGGAGAGCGATGCCCAAAGACGATCCGCCCAGCAAGGGCGGCAAGAACCAGAAAGACGATCGCGATCAAAACGCCAAGCGCAGCGAGGATGCTGACTGGCCTGACGACCAGGATCGGCTATCCTAGCAAGGAGTAAATCATGAACACTCAGCTAATCGACTTCTATCGCGGAACCGGCGCAGACGCTGCCGGGCGCAGCATCGACCAAGTTTGGGCCTTCGATCATCAGCAGCTCGAAAAGGTCCATGACTACATTCAATGGCTGTTTCCGCTGTCGACCGCCAGCAAGTACAATCCGAATGCGCCGCTTCTGGACGCAGAGACCGCCAAGGTCTTCTGTGAAGACGCTGCACTGAAGGCAAGGCTGCTCAAGTCGCTCACCCTCATGCTCGACTTCTACGGCTTGAAGTTGAGCGCCGGCACCGGCGGAGAGCCGCAGATCGTCAAAGCAGCCAATTACAGCGCGCGCAAGACCAACTGGCAAGACGCGCCGCCCGGCTTCCTCAACCACAATCTGCTGCGACTCACCCGCATGTTGGAGTCGCTCAATGTGCTCGGTTGCTCCGAGTACAGCACCGCGCTCTTCATCTGCTTGCAGAGCGTCCAGGGCGAGGAGCCGCTCAAGATTCCCGCTCAGACGCTCAAGTTCTGGCAGAAAGCCAGCGGCGCGAAGTAGGCTTCAAGGTGCCTACGCGCTGCTGGTTAGCGGACTGAGCGCTTGCGGTCAATGATACTCAAGAGCAGTGGGAGTTGTTGAATCAAACACTCCCATTGCTTTTTGTCCTATCCTTATCTACTCGTGCATGTAGTTGTGAAATTTGAACCTTATGTCCACGAAAGATATTGGCTACATACGCTAGCTTCGCGTGATTATTTCCCGGTAATAGCGCTTGGCTTCCTGGAGAATCGCACACGACTTCAGGTGCCCCGCAACTGCACTCGCATTCTTGAAATCGCCGTTTTGAGCGGCTTGTCCAGAATCTGTGCTCGCAGACGCAGCGGTCGACTGCAGCCAATCTGTCTTCTCTTCTTGTAATAAATTGCTTGCAACAACACACCACTTGGACGCTACATTCAGATTACAACAAGAGTATTTTTTCGTTTCACGGAAGAAAAACAGACAGACCCAATCACCCGCATATGTTTGTGCCACCACTCGAAGGAGCACACTCCAATGGCAAAGCGTTCAAGCGCAAATACGCCCGGACCGGAAGAACGGTCCGGAGACGAAGCATCGCCATCGAAAAGTCCGTCTCAGCCTACACGGCTCGCGATCTCAGATCAACAGCTTCTCTCGCACAATCACGGTCTGGTCCATACCTCCGATGCCATGCGTTTCCTCTTCGGCTCCTGGACAGAAGAACAGGCGCAAAAGAACTCCGGCGAACTCTCGTCGGGAGACGGCATTGGCGCCGCACTCGAAAAGGTGCGAAAGTTCCTGAGCGTTGCCGGCAGCACCGACTGGAATCAGTGGGTTGTTGGCCACATCAACTATGCCGCGGACCGGCAGGTTGCCCGCACCTTCTCTACTTCACAAGCGCAATACGAGCGTGCCTGCGAGCAGAACCAACTCAAGCTCGACGAGGAGAAACTGACTGGCCTGGCCGGCGAGTTGAAGAGTTGGGCTCAGGAAGACGGGACAGCAATGCTCGGTTTTTGGCTCGATGAAGAATCCCGCCAGATTCTGGCGCAGTGCCCGAACCCCTATTTCTTCTGGCATCTCTTGCACAACGTCTCCTTCCATGGCTTCCCGGTGAGCGCTTACTCAATGAAGCAGGCGCTTGTGACGGTGCGCAACGAGTTTCTCTGGAAGTGCTACGCCACCTTCGGCCGGTTGCTTCCACTAACCGAGCTGCACCATCTCTGCCAGCTCAGAGGGTTGCAAGATTCGCAGACCGATACTTTGCTCAAGACGCTTTCGGTCGCCGAGTTAGCGTTTTGCATTAAGGAGGGCGGTCTCTGCATGAAGGGTCCGGGAGAAGACCCCAAGAAGGAACCACCGCACTTAGTGTTCAACCAGCTTTTCCTCGTCTCAACTTCGTCTGACTGACATTACCAATGGACCAGAGACAGGAAGGGAGTAGGGATGCTCCCTCCCGGTCTCTAGCAAGGACGCAACTTTCCTGTTTCTCTTTTTTATACCACTATCAAATATAGCAAATTCGGACAACGATAAAGATTGTGGAACTTCAGACCTCGCCGTGACCTAGCACTTATACGTAACGGTACGAAATAGTGGTTTGGCACTGGCAGTGTGCTCGAGAGTCTCGATTATGTCTTCGGAAGCAGCGAAAGCGCCATTTGACTGGGCGCCGTCGCTGCTTCCCAATTCATTTACCCTTCCGGGTCTGTTACGCGAAACTTTACTTTAGTGGCTTGACTAGACTCGGACGACATCAACTATCACGGAGGCAGGAGCATTGGCGCTCAATGCGACCGGATAGGACTGTGTGCTGAGGCAGTCTCCAGCCTCGATTTCATCGTAATTCTCGGCGCGAGCCGGGTCGGGATTGGCCTTGATGTGAGCGGCGACTGTGTAGCTGCCGGTTGCCGGTGGAACCTCTCCGCGCAGCTCGAATTGGACAGGAGCATTGATATCCAGGATGGCGATGATCTCCTCGGTCAACACCACCGACGGGGCGCCGGCAAGGGTTGTGTCGAGCAATCGAATCCGGGCCTGTGCGCCGGAAACAGCGAAGTCCTTGGGCAGTCGAACACTGCCCTGGACAAGCAGCGGCTGCGGAACGCGGGTAGCGTGCCCGGCGTTCTGGTTGCCGTCGCTGGATGTGGCGGGCTGGGCCCCCACTTCCGGATTGGAAGTTTCTGCTTTGGTGGATGAGCAGCATTCGCCGGCATCACGAGGGATGATCACGACACTGCCGGCCGGCAATGCTTCCACCGCCTCGGCGATTTGAGCCTCTTTCATTGTGGAGCGCAGTTTTTCCAGCTGCTCGTCAAAGGTCTTCTTGTTGAAGCCACCCGATAGCCAGGAAGGCGCGCCGGCCAGCAAGAGCGCGGCTGAGGCTGCGAGCGCCGGCAGCAACCCGGCGATCGAAAAGCTGCTCAACATGAAGGAAGCGATTGTAAGGGACACGGCTCCGATGACAACGATTGCTGCGGTCGACACCGCTGTGGTTCCATAGAATCCCAGGGTCTCGAACGCAGTCAAAATGTGTCTCGTGGGGAATCTGCGGTTCGCAGTGCTTAAGATTACGAGAGCGAAGATCCCGGCCAAGAAGGCCAGCACGTTGAAGGCGATTTCGAGCGCAAGGATGCCTAGAGCGCCGGCGATGCCTCCGGTGAACTGCACACCCGGAATGACCGGGAATACCAGGCAGATGATAACGATTGACAGAACCAGCGTCGAACCGTACTTGAGCACGGACTTGGTTAAGGGACTCATGAGAGATCTTTCCGGGATTGCTCCCTGTTGGTAGGGCTTTGCCACCGCCGCCGCCAAACAGCTAGCTTCGCTGGTGGACAAAACCAACTTGATTCCTTCCGCCTTTTGCGCCGCCAGCAACATGCCAGCAGTCGTGATGTCGTTCCGATCAGTCATTACCCGAGCAGTTGCCTGCTGGTTTAGAAAAGCTTGGAGAGTTCAATTAGCTTATGGTTTCAGGCTTTTGGCTGGCTCACAAGGTTGACTGATCGAGAAGACAGGCTAGCAACCTACCTGTAATTGGTACCTCCATTCAAGCAAATATTGCGATATCTAGCAGACCGGTTTATAAGCGCCTGAGTTTTCTCAGCGGCTAAGCTAGGAGGGATGTTGAGCTGGTGCCAGGTAGAAGTAAAACCAGATTAAGGGTGGATAGCGCAGCTTAAAGATGGCGATGATCGCGAGTTTAAGCATCAGCATTTAATTTGAACTGAGCTGAGTTTAACGACGAACTCGCAAGCGCTGTCCGAACGGCACCAACCCGCTGCGCAGGCCACCATTGGGAATGCATTGTCCGAACGATTGAATCAGGTCGAGTGCCTCCGGAGACATAATCGTCTTGGCCGCCATCTCCAACATAGAGCCGGTGCCGGCGGCAGTTGAACTTAGTCCGTTCTGGCTTGGTAATTCGGAGAAGTTAGAGCTGGTGGCGGCTGCACTTTCTGCGGCGGGAAGCGTCCATTCAGATATGCCCTCTTCCAGCATCACAGTTTTGTTGGCAGCTTTGTTGACCGGTGAGACATAACCGTCCTTGGTCGCTGGCTTAGACTGCGGCGTAATCCACTGAGATTGAGCGGCCGGCGAAGTGGCTGAGGTGGTGGTTCGGTTGATCTGTGGACCGGTGGGATTTATCCATTCCGATTGTCTGTCGTTAGCCGAGTTGACTTGAGGCGGCATAAGCCATTGCGATTGAGACGTTTGCACTGGCGTTGTCGGCAGCGAGGACGGTGCTGTCGGAATTGATGCTTGTCCGTCCGCACCAATCCATTCTGACAATCCAGGCGCGGCTGCAACTGCCTCCGTACTTGGCTGTTTCGGATTGATCCAATCTGAAAGACCGTTGCCTTCCTGCGCCTGTGCTGACTGGCCGGAGGCGAAATAAGACAGCAACGTGATTAAGGTTGCAACTATGTTGAATGTTCTGTTGGATGTGTACATAATCGTTGGCAATCTAATCTACCTATCTAGTGCTATTGCGGGCGCAGGACTTCAGCGTCACCAACCGTATGACGAAATCCCTCCCGACCGTAATTTTGAAGGAAAACTCCTTGTTTTGAGACGACTGTTCGACGCGAGCCGTCTGGGAATTTGAGCAGCATTGCATCGCCGTGGACTGATTTGAGGACTGTCAAAACCAGCATATTGAAGAACAAGTTGGAGCTTTTCTGCTCCATTTGAACGTTGCCAATCTGTCCTGTGCTGGTCACTACATAATTCACCCGGCATTGTAGCGGCGGAGAGAACTTAAAGGCAGACTTGGCGATTACATTGAATCTGGCAAAGATTGCTTCGGCGACGCGGCGGTGCCAACTGTCCCAGGCCAGTTGCATCTCTGTACTCTGGTCAGGATCATCTACGGTTTGCGATGCAGTTTCCGCTATTCCCTCGAATTGCGGTGCTGCAGCCTCGGAATCCGGCGATGCCAACTCTTCGCCGTTTGGCCAGCCACGTTCCTGAGATGTAACCGGCGGGCTAGCGGTTATCCTCGGTGCCGGATTGTCACCGGATTCGGTATCGTCACAGCTGAAAGGGTCTTCTCCTTTTGAAACTGCGTGCGGTTGTGACGGTGGCCGCTGTTTGGCGCTGTTGAGTTGATGCTTTGTCTCAATCTTGCCGGTTAGGTACTCGCAGCGGGCCGAAGGACAGAATTGAATGGTTAAAGTAAAAATCACTGCTGTTGCAGCTGTAATCAAGCCTGGTTTCATGTGATTTGAGAGGAGGAGAGTTGCTAATGGTGGCAGTGTAATCAAAGTTTGTGACTTAGCCGTGAAGTTTTTGTGGCAATAACCTTGAAAATCAAATCTGTATTAAAAAGCATCTACGATAAAAGCTAGTGCGGCGATCCACGAAAAAGGGACCCTGTAGGCGCTTTCGAGAGGAGCGCCTACAGGGTCAAAGTCGGTATTCAAGAATCGAAGTCGGTTAGGTCCTTGACGGACGGACTGCTTGCTCTTGCTTCTTGTCGAGTCGCAGGTCAGGGCAGATCGGGCAGCGCGGCGTCGAGCAGCGAAGGCCCTCTTCGAGATGCTTTCTCGCTTGGGGCGTACAGAGTATTTTGAGCTCCTTGAGCTCACCGATGCTTCCGTGTTGCGCGTAGCGCTCTTCGAGGCGGCAGTTGATGATCGACCCGGTGCCGATCAGGTTCAGCGATTCCTGAGTCAGTCGGTTGGCGCTGATCGGGAGCGAGACTCGCTCAACGAGGAGCTCGGCCGCTTTCTCGAGCACCATTCGAGTCATCCCGCAGACGACCGGCAGAGCGAAGTCTTTTGATTTGCCCAGTCCGACCAAGAAAATGTAACGTGGCCGGTCGCGGTTCAAACCCTCTTTGCTCAGATCGAGCAAGTGGCTCGAACCACGTGCACCATGAAAACCGGCTTTCTCCTTGGCTCTCGAGATGGCCCCGCCGAGATGTTCGTCGAGCAGTTTGAAGTATCCGCCAGCTTGAGTACCTTCCATCTGCGTCAGCACCAGCATGTCCGTGTCGAAGAACTCCGGCACCAACTTTGCCTTTCGTCCCAAGACGGGGGCGGTGGTAATGGTAGGTAGCGGGCAGCAGGGTGGAGCCTTCTGTGGAAAGCCAACAATCGGCAATCCTTTGTAGTCATTGTTCATGGCAAACCTCCTGGTTGGTTGAAGTTTGGTTGTGTTTGTGTCATCACAACAGCATTACGTTGCCGTTCAAAGCCCGGAGGACCCCGATTCAATTGAATCGG
>CAZSNX010000153.1:0-9066 GCA_964607945.1 uncultured Candidatus Obscuribacterales bacterium | reverse complement strand
ATGCTCAGCCCGGTCATGCTCAGCCCGGTCATGCTCAGCCCGGTCACGCTCAGCCCGGTCATGCTCAGCCCGGTCATGCTCAGCCCGGTCATGCTCAGCCCGGTCACGCTCAGCCAGGTCGTGCTCAGCCTGGTCACGCTCAGCCTGGTCACGCTCAGCCTGGTCACGCTCAAGCTGCGAGTTCTCAAGCCAACTGCGCAAAGAAGAACTCATCTACTAATAAGCGCTGACAGACAAACGAGCTAGGTCAAAAGAAACTCAGCCGAACAACTCTTTACTTTTACCTGCGCCGCAAACTTGAGTGGTGGAATCAGAATTTGATTCCACCACTCAAGAGGTCCATCAGATAAGCAATTTAGAAAAAGACATGACTATAGTCATGGTCGGTTCATGACGATCACTATTTGAAGTGCAAATTTCCTAACCGTTAGAATGGATCTAGGCATTCGGTACAAGCTTACAAATTTTCTACCGGTTAGTCTCCCGGCATCCCGGCACACCCAACTCGACTTTCGAGGTGATTAGCATGTCTTTGCATGAAGAAAATCATGAGGCATCCAATACTTGTCCAGATAATTCGGGAGGCGCCAGGTACAGTCCATGCGCCTGCTGCGTGGCCTTAGCGCAGGTGCGCTTTCCCCACTATCACCACGATTCCAACGGTGTCCCCTATCAGTATCCATATGCTGCCGGGTATGCACCGCCACAAGTTGCCAGGAACATGAATTCGTGTCCGACATGCGGACAGCATCCAGATAGTTTTGCTGCTAGCAACACTACCTCAGAGCCAAGAAATGTGTCATCTACAAAGATAGGCAAGAAGACTTCCAGCGTTTCTGGTTTTCTTTCTAACTATCTTCAATCAAGATCTAAGGCAGATCCAGTACAAGACAGATCTCAATCTACAGACAAGGGCAAATCGTCAAAGACTGAAGACGGGAAATCAATCTCTCAAATCAGCGACGCGAATACTGCAGCTGACACGAGCAGTGACAATGCCATTGATGTCTCAGTAGACACAGAACAGGGCGCTCCACATGCAACCGACTGGCCCGCCGATGAACACGAAGTTAAGGTCGTTAAGCCCAGACAGATTTGGCACGGTTTAGATGGAATTGCTCTTACTTTATTTGGAATTTTGATTCCAGGAGCAATGTTCTTTCTCACGTGCCTTTCAATGCCAAAGCGAGTGACACTAGTTCTACTCAATCATCCGATTGAAACTTTACTAGAGATGGCACTTGTATTGGCCATTCCAATAATCAATTACTTCGTTTGGTCAGCGCTCTGCGCGAATAAGATCAAGTTTCCACGCCTCTCATCGCTAGGATTGGGCACCGCAATTGGAAGTTCCGTTGTCGTTGCAGCATTTTGTATTGCGGGAATGTTTACAGCCAATTCTCAGATGGTTCTCGATTCAGGTTCTGACTTCTCAACCGGCTTCTCATGGATTGCTTGCCTATCTTTACTGGCCGGTTCGGGAGCAGCATACGCACTATTTCGCGTCCGGAAAACGAGAGAGTTTCCGAGGACGAAAAAACAAGTCGCAATATACTCGGCTGTTGGAGCATTGCTTCCGATACTGCTCTTTGCCGCAGCAGAAGCTCGCCCATGGACCATTAGAGTCGCAGAACGCATGGCTGCATCCGGCACAAAAGCTGAACAGAAACAGGGAATGTCTCTATTACGTCAATTGAACCCGGAAAGAGAATTGCGTATGGAGTGCTCGGATCCAAGAGCAGCAGGCATCTGCGGATTGTTCATACCAGTCAAGCCGAGCAGCCAACACGAGCTATACTTCTCACTTACCGGAAAACCTTACAGCTTTCGAGAATTCAACAACTCGGACTTATCATCAATGCCGGATGATTATTTGAGCCGAAACGTTGTCGGTGAGCGGATCGAAGGGCTATCTCTCACACGTTCCACATTGACCGGCACGGTTCATCCGAGGACAATGTCGTCCACGCTAAACTGGACGTTCGTGTTCAAGAATGACACTTCCAATCCGCAAGAAGCACGAGCAGAAATTGGCTTGCCTCCGGGCGCGATCATAACTGGTCTAACTTCCTGGACTAAAGGCGAGGCACAAGAAGCCACATTTGTGGCATCCGGAAAGGCGGAGGGAGTAAGCAACTGGTCAGACGCCGGTCATAACAGTCCAGCTATAGTCACGGATCTTGGACACGGCCGTGTCCTTATGCATTGCTATCCTGTTCCTCAAGATGAGGAATCAAAGATCGGGATTCGCATGATAGTCCCCCTCAATCCAGACAGATCGAAATCGGCATCGCTAATTATGCCTAAGTTCATAGCAGCGAATTTCGGATTCGCAGACGGCGAGTATTCGCTCCGTATTCGTGGTTCCGAAGTACTTTCCAGTGGCATCAAATCTCTGAAGGCGGATAAAACTGCCGGCGGTGAATTTGTAATTGGTGGAAATCTCTCTGAGGAAGATCTCAAGTCAAACAAGCTTTTGATTGATACGCAAAGAAGTGCCAACACCAGCGCAATTGCAGTCTTTGACCAGCACGCGTGGAGAATGGCTAAAGCTGAACATAAACGCTTGGAAGAGATCGCAAAGGAAAAAGCGAAGGAGAACAATAAAGAGACACCGAGTGAACAAGTGATTGTAATGGTAGACGGCTCGAAGGGGCTGAACAATCAACTAGATGCCGTTCGCAAAGCAATAGCACATAAGGCTAGTCCAACAAACAAGAAAGTAACGGCTCCCACCATTAAGCCAATTCCAGCGAGGTACGTCGTTGAGACAGTAGAACGAGTTTCAGCGGCCGCTCCCAAACATTTGGTAGTCGTCCTAGACGGTTCTTCGACAACGAAAGAATACAGCGATCAAATATGCTCCGCACTTGGCAAGCTGCCTGCAGGCATTCCGACCACGCTAATGCTGGCGTCTCAAGAAAATGAGAAACTCGCAGAACCAATGCCACTCTCAGAAGGGCTCGGCCGCTTGAAGAGCGCGCAATTTGTCGGAGGACAGGACAACCTGAAATCAGTTGTTAAGGCAGCTGAACTTGCGGGTGAAACTAAAGGTGGTGCAGTACTGTGGATTCACGGTCCGCAACCAGTGTTGAATCAAGAGATTTACATTATGGCGCCATACACAGCTGCTCCGGCGTTCTATGAAATCACCCTTGGAACCGGCGACACTGACACCTACGAGTTCTTCAAGAATCATCCGGAAGTTGGTCCGTTCACCGCCATTCCAAGAAACACAGAGAACGTTGGCAACGATATGACGGCATTCTTCGGCAGATGGACACCCGAAGACAGTTCGTATGCAACCAAGCTCGTCATGACTACGAAGAGGCCGGAAAACACAATTTCGCTTAATCGCGATGAAAAGATCGAAGTGCTTACACTTCATGCCGCCCAACGTTGCCTTGACCTTATCTCGTCCAAGCGTATGCATATGGCTGCCGAGTTGGCGGTAACTTATGGCTTTGTCAGCCCGGTCAGCACGGCTCTCGTTAGCAGCAATGCCCCAGCAGTACATGAGGGTGAAAGCGTCGACGCCTTCAGCAATACTTCCGGACCTACGGAGGAAAAGGTTGCTTTCAGCACCGGCAGCCAGAGCAGGTCCGGCAGCGGAGATGCTGGAGCACCTCAGCCTCAAGCAGCATCGCAAGAGGAGGACATAGACACTCAAAATGGTCAGGCGCCGATGCTTCAGGGTGCCACCAATGGCACAATTGGTCCACAATCCGGCGACGCAACCGTAGTTGCCGGAGTAAATACGGCAGGAACGGTCAGAATCAACAATCTGGCCAACCTGGAAGCACTGCTGAACATAATAGCGAACCTTGCAGAGACCGGCTTGGGTCTTGCCGGAATCGTGCTAGTCATTCACGGAATCGCCAGAGGCGTCGTTACAGCTGAGATTATGGGACAAGAGATCGAAATCTCGCCTGGAAGGAGGATAACAATCGGCGTGGCAATGATCTTAATCGGGCTTGCCGTCCCTGGAATGATTAACTGGTTCGTGGCTTCAGCTCGCGACGCCAATTTGTTCAGCTAAATCGGATAGCTGCGCCACAGCAATATCCAAGTACTAGAGAAGCGGGTTGGCACTCACCCGCTTCTCTTTTTCTAAGCAGAAACTGCCAATTCGTTTCGTGCCGACAAAAGGTGCTTGATTCGCCCATCTTCCATTTCCACAATGCGGTCAGCTATGTCCAGCACTCTATTGTCGTGCGTTACCAGCACAACTGCAGTGCCTTGCTGCTTAGCCATTTCTTGCATCAAGTTGACTACGTCCCTTCCGGACTTACTGTCTAACGATGCCGTAGGTTCGTCTGCCAAAACCAGCTTGGGTCTGCGCACCAAGGCCCGCGCAACGGCAACTCGCTGCTTCTGCCCACCGGACAAACTATCTGGATAAACATCGATTCGGGCTGACAGTCCAACAGCTGTAAGTAACTCCTCCACCCGCCGGTCGATCTCGTCACTCGAAATCTTCTCATCCAGCTCCAGCGCGAGTCGAACATTCTGCCTCACCGTTAGGTAAGGCAGCAAGTTGGAAGCCTGAAAAATGAAGCCGATCTGCCTCCTGGCTTCCAGCATTTCGTGCCTACCGGCACCACACAGTTCAATTCCGCAAACTTGCAGACGGCCAATACTCGCAGCGCGCAAACCTCCGATCAGTGTCAGGAGTGTTGTCTTGCCAGAGCCGGATGGTCCGCACAATATGACAATTTCTCCAGCCGAGACCTCCAAGTCAACTGAGTTTAAGACTAGCCGCGTACCATACCCTCCCACAAAGGAGTAACTTAAATCACTAATGCTTACAACATTCATGGCTGTATTTCCTCAAAACAGCTCCGCAGGGTCCGCTTCCCGCAGTTTACGCATGGCAATCACAGCGGAAATCGCACACATAGAGCAAGTCAAAATGAAGACCATGCCAATTCTCTGCCACGGCATAGACATTGGCAGAAGCGTGGCAGATTGGGCAATCTGATAGATTCCGTATGAGATCAAGAGCCCGGGAATGAAACCTAATACTGCCAATATGAACGCTTCATCCAGAACTATCCGAAGCAAAAAAGAATCACTGTATCCAATAGCCTTTATGGTGGCATATTGTGCCAAATGATCGATTACGTCTGATGACAGAATCTGATAGACAATTACCGTGCCCACGATAAATCCAACGACCACCCCAAGTCCGAACACAAACCCGATTCCAGAACTGGTGGCCCAATACTCTCTCTCAAGATCTGCCAGCTGCTCGACCGTCATTACTGTCGCAGCAGGCGACACAAGGCGATTGAGAGCATCGGCTACTGCAATTCGATCGACTCCTGGTCTCAACTTGATCAGTCCGAGTTCAATCTGGTCCGCCGTACAATTGGGAAACATCCGCAGAAATGTGGTATCGCTTACAACCATATTGCCATCGGCCGCGAATGAGGCTCCCATCTGCATCAGACCTAACACACGTACTCGCGCATTGTTTACTTCTGTTTGAACAATACCTGATGAATTGAAGAGATCTACAATTGGCCCGTACTCGGGGCGAGAATTTCTGTCGAATATTGCTGCCCCTAATTGACTAATCTTTGTTTCCGTTCTCTTCTGATCGGTAACTAGCAACTTCAGAGCCAGGTCATATGGATTAGTACCGAAGATTAGAAGGTCTCGAGTGTGGTGATCTATCGGATTTTTCCAAACCCCTTTGCCGATATGAAGGTAGTTGACAGAACTAACACCTTCTATGGATTGCGCCTGATACAGCCTTCTTCTGGAAATACTCTTAAGAGAGAAGAGTGTCTTGAAATGTGGATTTACCATAACTAGATCCGCATTCAAACTCATATGCGGGCGTACAGCTCCATCAAAGAGAGCCGACAGAAATCCGAGCTGCACGAAGATCAAGACACAAGCAAAAGCAATCCCTGCAACTGCAACCAACAATCGCACCTTTTCTCGAATCAATTGCAGCCATGCCAACGGCAACTTCGAATGAGAGTTCATGTGATCCCTCCCCTCTCCAGCTGGCTCTATCCAGCGAACTCAACTTGAACTTGTTAATTGGTCAAACCACGAACTTTCTTACTGGAGCGATGATCCAGCAAAACTTTGATTTCTACTATTCGGTTATCAAAATTGACTCCGGGCTCGTTTGAAAAAACAGCCTGTCTGTTGACTTTAAGTCCAATGAGGTAGACCTTACCCTGAAGCTCGCCCTGAAAACTTGCACCGCGAACAGTTGCAAGCTCACCATCGCGAATGAGCCGAACATCATTTTCATAAACTTCAGCGACAGCTACCATCTTGTCTGTATCACCGAGCTCGATTAGCCCTCGCTCTGCTGATACTTCTCCCGGTCTCGACAAAATTTTCATTACTGTCCCCGCTCGTGACGAACGTATTGTCGCCTGCTCCAAGTCTGCTCTTGCCCTTTCCTGGGCAGCCCTGGATTCTGCGAGTTCCGCAACGGCAAAGCTAACATCAACATCACGAACCTCAGCTACCTTATCTAAGGTCGCGACTTCCTCAATCACCCCTTGTTGCATCGTCTCGCGCAAGCGACGCTGCCCCGCAAGTGCTTCCTTCAAGCGCGCCACTGCAGCTTCCCAATCAGTCCTCTTGCCTTCAACGACTGCAAATGCAACGGCCCCTTCGTCCAACAGACTTTGATACCGACGATAGTCATTGCCAGCAAACTTCTCCTCACTCTGCAGACGTTCAATTATTCTTTGTTGCTCAACAAGCTTTCCAGCCAAATCTTCCTTTGACTTCTCTACTCTTGCCTTCTGTGCCAAAATCTCACCAGACTTCGCACCAGCCTTTACTTGAGCAAGTCTTGCTTGAGCAACCGCAACTCTAGAAACAGCTTGTGCGAATGCCGCACGAAGTCGCTGCTCGCTTTCCATTACTGCGATTGGTTGTCCTGCAGCTATTGGAACATCTTCTTCGACAAGCAGCTTTGATATTCGCTCGTATCTTTGCGAGGAAGGCACACCAATTGTAATCACCTGTCCAAAGGGCTCGAGCCGGCCAAGGCAAGTGACTTTCTGTACTACTTTGGAAGCTGTTGATTCATCCACAGTCGAGCCGGTAAGCTTTGGCGTTAGAGCTGATGCAATACCATGCATTTCAAGTGCACCGATCACAATAATTGACAACAACAGCAGCAGTACCACACAGATTTGAGAACTGTTGACACGGAAAGATTGCCAACTCGTCTCATTCAATTTCGGGTCGGTTGACATTCGATCACCCCCCTTTTGATTTTGATTGCTTAGGTTGCTGAGACTTAGGAGAATGTTTGAAGTATGTTGCTAACAGGTCTACCAATACTTCACATTGCCGATCGAGAGAATGCCGATCCCCTTCAATCATTCGCTCAAAGATAATTCCTGTGACCAAATTGCTGATTAGGATCGCCAGATCATCGTCTATCTGAAAGTAATCGCGAATCTGCTGTTCGTAGGCTTGGCAATAGCGTTGCACTGATGGATTGCTAACTATGCTCGCTCCCATTTGCCTGTAAGCATCGACACTTATTACGAACTGCTTGGCTAGATATGATTCGTACTCCTTCAAGAAGTCAAACATATATGCAATTCTTTCTTCGAGAGTTTTCGCCGTGGCAGTGTATTTTGCAAAACTCAAGACATCTTGTTCAGCTGCAACATCAACTAGTTGGTCAAAAATTGATTGCTTGTTTGGGAAGTAGTGATAAAGCGTACCTGTCGATACATCAAGATGCTTAGCCAGTTCCCTCATTGTTAGATTGGCATAGCCCCTCTCGGCAAATATCTCAAAGCTACGCACAAGAAGCCCTTTTCTATATTCATCATGGTCGACAATCTTTGGCATGATTCAGCCTTCTTATTTTATAACAACCGTTCGATATAAAATATATCACAGAATCCTACCGGCTGGCAAGAGGCCAGCAAAGCCAATACGCCCGGCTAGCGACTACCGCGGACCGAGGCGAGTCCACAGTTGTCATTTCAACGGTGTCCGGATTAATTTTGTCTCGAATCGGATGAGTGGTGCTTTCCATACCGAAAGAGACGAGCTCATAGCATCGAACAGCTACGTTATCTCTTCCGGTGCGCCACCGCCTATAGTTGCCCACCGAATCAATTTCTTGTTTAGGCATTTCTTCACCGCTCGGCAAATTAAAGCGGATGTATGCTCTTGTAAGAACAGAAAGATTCTGCGCTTCTCAAACACATCACAGAGAGCGAGAATTATCAGTTGTCACCTTCAATTCACAGCCCGAAGATATGCACGTCATAGTAAGTGGAATCGGCAGCGCAGGGGATGTAAATCCGTTCATAGAAGTTTCACGGGAGCTGGTTAACCGCGGGCACTCTGTCGACTTCATAGCCAGCGCTTATTTTGAGGAAAAGGTCAAATTATCGAATCTGACGTTTCTCCCTCTCGGAACAAGAGAGCAGTACCTCCAAACAGCTGCAAACCCCGATCTGTGGCATCCACTGCGCGGTTTTTCGGCTACGTGGTCTGCAATCAAACCATGGTTACGCCAACATCTCTCATTGATAGCAGAACGATTCAGACCCGGGCAAACAGTACTGTTGAACTCAACAGTCGCAATGGGTGGGCGATTAGCACAAGAGAAACTGAAAATTCCAGCAGCGACTGTTCATCTAGCGCCAAGCTGCATCATTTCAGCAGACGCTCCGCCACATTTCCCTGGTTTCGCCTTGCCAACTTGGTTGCCAGTGCAGATTCGAAGATCAATTCTAAATGCAGTAGATAAACATTCCCTCGATTCAGTCTGTGCCGCAGAGTTGAATGAGGAGCGAAAGTTTTTAGAACTGCCAGCCGTTTCGAGCGTAATGATGCGCTGGATACATTCACCAGATCTGGTCATCGGTGCCTTTCCGGACTGGTTCGCAAAGATCCAAAATGACTGGCCGGCGAACTCCGTTCTCACAGGCTTTCCCATTCACAGAACTGACGGCTATGAAGTACTGAGTCCTGCGCTCGAGGCATTCATCGAAAGTGGACCGCCACCAGTAGTCTTTACTGCAGGATCGGCAATGGGAGACGCCAGAGAACATT
>CAZSNX010000152.1:0-9090 GCA_964607945.1 uncultured Candidatus Obscuribacterales bacterium | reverse complement strand
TTTGCTCTGCCCCCTTGACCAGAGTCTTGTCCACATCAAAGATTTCAGCTCGTCCGAACTGGTCTGTTGTAGGACCGGTCGGTCGCCCGTCAGTATGTTCTTGGTAAGCTTTGGCCGCGGCCTGACGTTCGCCTAATTCCTTGAAGAAATCGGTGGTACCGGCTCCGACATCGATCTTGCTATCAGGGCCCTTGAGCGCCGCACTCTCTACACTACCTTTGTCTTCTTCTAGACTGCTCATCTCGTTTCCCCTCCCAGGTACAGCGCGCAACTATCTTGGCGCCTCGAGACCAACACCTTATATGCCCTCGTTCAAAAATTTTTAAAAACAGGCTCCCGCTTTTGTAAACTTTCGAGATTAGCGAAATCTCTCAACAGTGCTGTTGCGAAGCGCTGCTCGAAGCTTCCTTTTTCGGCACTTTCCTTGACCCAGTTCAAATGTTCTTCCGCCTTCTTGCTGTCGCCGGCGGCAAGCAGATTTCCGGCCAACAACACGTGCATGTCGGCCAGCCGGTCGTTATCTTCAGAACCAGCCTTGATGAATTCGGATTCCGAAAGTCGGCCATTCAAGTATTCCAAAGCGGCAAACGGCCACTCTTTGGGCTTAAGCTTGACAATAGCCTCCGCAAGCAGTGCGCTTGCCTCCTGCCTTCTATCTTGAAGCCGTAAAGCCAGCGCACAGTAGCTGGCAGCATAGAGAGACTCTTTGCTGTTAGCAAACTCGACCGCCTGCAAATACGTCTTCAACGCAGCGATGCCTTTGCTAAACTCGTGTCGGCAAAGGTATTCGAAACCACGATTGTATTCAGACTCTTTCAATACCCTTTGCAGAAAGTCGTAGATTACTTGAGCCGGTTTCGCGCCGGTAGCCGAGCTCACCAAACGCCCATTCGGCAATGTCACGACCAAAGTAGGATAGGCGCTGACTTTATAGAGCTTCAAAAGAAACGCCGTTACGGCGGAATTCTTTCCATCGTCGCGCTTGCGGTCGACAACACTGAAAGTGTTAAACCCGGACTTCATGAGTGATACCACTCTCTTGTTCTGAAATGCGGTCCTGTCCATCGACTTGCAAGACGGGCACCACTCAGCACTAAAAGCATACAAGTTGAGCGGGCGCCCTAAATCCGCATCAGTCTTGCATATCACCGGTTCTTTCCAAACTACCGCATTTGCCGAACTCCTTGGATAGAGTTGATCGTAAGTCCAGACACCGGCTCTGGTGACCAGCAATACCGCAGTTAACACTGCCAGCCAAAGCGGCACACCGAGCGTAGCGCTGGCATTATTCTGAAGCATACGAGAACTCCCGCCGGCTCAAGATCCAGATCGATAGAAGCAGAAAGATTGCCACGTTAGAGCAGTAAGTAACTATCGGCAACCAGGAAAAACTCAATGTCTCAAAGATGTCTGAGCAGTCGATAGCCGGCAATACTGTCGAGCGAATAAACTGAAAGACTGAGAGCAAAAGCTGCGCTGCAAGTACCATACTATGATTCGAGCGCAGCGTTACATCACTGACTGCAGTGCAAAAGAAAGACCCGTACACCAAAACGATGTAGATAACGATTCCGAATCCGGACGGAATCGAACTGACACAGACTATCAGCGCCGTCAGACTTAAGGAATTGAAAACCAGATTCAACCAGACGTATGGACTGTTCAGTACTGTGCTCGGTCTACCTTGCACCATCTCCGCAATAGCGAACACACAAAGAATGGTGCTCCAAATCACTATGACGGCCAACGATCCGGCCAACCACTTAGTCATTACATAGCTCGCTCTTGTAATCGGGCGTGAAAACAGCAATGCCATATACTCGCCATCAGAGAGACTGCGCCCGTTAAGAACCGAATCTTTGACGAACATGAATGCAATCAGCATCGGCATGGTGGCACCGGTCAGCAATGGTATCACGAGCATTGAGGCAACCTCCTGCTCGCCTGAGCCAAGCGAGCAAAAAATTGGAATCGAAAGAATGAAGAACAAGAGTTTGAGCATCCAGAGCGGATTGCTCAATCGTGCCACCATAGTAAAGGTAAACACCGCTCTGTTCATATCATGATCCTGCACTTTCGTCTTTCAAGAACAAGCCCGATAGCGACTTACGTTCGAATGAAACTTCTTCGACTTCCACTCCTGCAAGCACCAGCGCTTTGACCAGATCTGCCGCAACCGAGCGCTCGTCCAGCAGAAATCGCGCCTGGTTGCCCTCGATAGAATCAATTTCGATTGCCAACCTGCCTGCGCAATCGGCAAGCTCTTCGCCGGCAGCAATGCTGCTTCGCCAACGCACAATCAAGCGGTGCTGCTGATTTAAGCTACCATTCAACTCGACTACCGACTCGATCTTTCCAGCTCGAATCAATGCGACGCGATCGCACACGCTCTCCACCTGGTCGAGATGGTGCGAATTAAGCACAACGGTCACATTCTGCTTCTTCCACTCCATGAGTAAACTGCGCACCAGAGCCATCCCAAGCGGGTCCATGCCGGAAGTTGGCTCATCGAGGAAGCAGAGCCTGGGTTTACCGACAAGCACTTGCGCCAAACCCAGCCGTTGCAACATACCACGCGACAGCTTGCGCACCAGTCTCTCACCGACAGCTCCGTCCAGGTCGACGGTATTGAGAGCAGCTTCGATATCGGTCTTCGCAGCCGAGTCAGGCTGTCCGGATAACATGTGATGATACCGAAGGAATTGATTGACAGTCATCCAAGCGTCGAAATATGGCCGCTCGGGAAGGAATCCGGTAATTCGACGAACTGATAAATCGTCAGCTGGTTTGCCGTTTATCCTGATTACTCCGTCGGTCGGTCTGATTATCGCTAACAGGCAGCCGAGCAAAGTCGTCTTACCGGCACCGTTTGGACCGATCAATCCAAAGATCTCCCCGGTCCCGATCCGAAGCGAGACATCGTTGAGAGCATGCACCTTTCCCCAGTTGTAGGACTTCCATAAATTCTCGATTTCAATACATGCTGAATCGAGCATCAGGCATTTTTCCTAGGCGAAAGGAGTGTCTTTAGACAACGATAGCACTACCGAAGAAATGCCGAGACGATACTGTGACGGCAATCAACAGCAATTTACCCGTTTATCGCGAAAGGTTATCCGTTCGAAAGGGAGCGGCTGGAAGACCAAGTCCGTTCACAAGATTGCCGTTCGGATTGTCTGCCCAAGCATATCTAACAAAAGTCGGACGCCGAACAGCCGGACTGGTTACGACAACGGTATCGGCGCTTGCAACCGCATTGGCAGCGAAAAACTTGCCGTCGTCGCCGGCTACGGAAAAACCGTTCAATCCTTGTCCCGCCTTGGCCATCAAACCGCCATCGGCATATTTGAATTTAAGGCGAATCTTGTCCGAATCCACCACCGCCGATTCGACCAAAGGAGAAAAGGCCGGTCTTCCACTGCCGTACTCAGCCGACAATACAGCTTGAGCGAGGCGGTGACCAACTTCCTGCTTATTACTGTAGTGAATGCTCGAGATCGGTGGCGACGATCATGCCGGTGTGAGGCAACGAAAGCGCTGCGGCTTGAGCTTCCCGCAATTCCGCCAGATGGCTTTTCCCGGGCTGCTGACCAGGCAGAACGAAGTTATGCAGTTGCACGAAGTAAAACGGACAGTCTGCACCCAACCAGCGCTTGCGCCAATCAGTGATCATCGCCGGAAACAGCACCCGGTATTTGGTCGCTAAACCTAAATCGGCTTCCCCTTGATTCCAAATCACGCCCTTGATTGCAAATGGCATCAACGGCGCTATCATTCCATTGAAAAGGCTGGCCGGTCTTCCCATCTTTGCAAGATCGGGAGGCGCTTGCGGTGGCGGACTAGAGGGCTTTCCGGCGGACTTCGCTTGGCGATCCAGCTCTCGCCAATCAACAAGCCTTTCCACATAAGCTCGCTTTACTTGAGGATAGTCACGGACGATTTTGTCCCACTTCTCAAGCTCTTTGCGGTAATTAAACAATGGCTCTAAGCTTTGCTTGCTGACCCAGGCATCGATCGGAGTGCCTCCAAATGAGCAGTCGATTAGACCGACCGGAACTTTCAAGGACTGATTGAGCGCTCTGCCGAAATAGTAGCCAACAGCCGAAAAGTCAGCAGCCGACTGCGGACTGCAAACCGACCAACTGCCTTTTGTATCGCGACCGGGTTCAGAGGCGATCAGCTGTCCCACTCTGAACAACCTGATAGAGCTGTTGTTGGCGCTTGCAATAGCCGACTTGGCATTGTCGGCCTGAGCCACAGTTATGCCCATGTTCGATTGGCCGGAACAAAGCCAAATATCGCCTACCAACACGTTATGCAGAGTGATTTGATTGCTGGCGCTCACATTGAGGTCTTGCGGCTTGCCGACAGCAAGCGGCGACAAAGTGACAGTCCAATCACCGTTCTTGTCTGCGATGGTGCTGAGAGCCTGGCCGGCGAACTTTACGCTCACTTTCTCGCCGGCAGCGGCCTTACCCCAAATCGCAACGGGCTTGCCCCTTTGCAAGACCATGTTGTCGCTCAACAGATTGGGCAGTTTGACATCGGCTCGGGCAGACAGAGGGGCCAGCAGCAACGCCAGGAGGAGAAAAAGCCGAGAGAGCACGATAATCATTTACGACTGTCCAATCAAGACCACAGCCTGCGCGGCGATCGCCTCACCGCGCCCGATGTGACCGAGTCCTTCGTTCGTGGTGGCCTTCACACTTATCTGGTCGTCTGTGATTCGCATGACTTCCGCTAAGCGAGCACGAATCTGCGGAAAGAACCTCGCCAGTTTCGGTCTTTCGCAAATGATCACCGAATCGACATTGACCACTCGATAATTTCGATCGGCCAGGGCCTGTACGGCGGTTCTGACGAACTTCATGCTGTCAGCGTTCTCCCAGCGCGGTTCATTGGGAGAAAACCACATGCCGATGTCTCCCAGCGCGGCTGCACCAAGCAAAGCATCGGTGATAGCGTGCGCCAGAACATCGGCATCCGAATGCCCTTCCAATCCGAACTCGAATGGTATGTTGATACCGCCCAAAATGAGCGGCCGCCCGACCACCAATTTGTGTATGTCATAACCGTTGCCAACTCGGATCAATTAGCTCAATCCCCCACCACTAAAAGAACGCTGGCTGCCTCGACCGTTTCACCACGCTTGACCTTGAGGCTGACCACACGCCCGTCGCGACTGGCGAGAATCTCTGATTCCATTTTCATCGCTTCGAAAATGAGCAGCTTTTGACCAGCCGAGACTTTATCCCCTTCCGCAACTAACAGCTCTTTGACGACTCCGTGCATCGCTGCCTTTATCTCGCCTCCGCCGCCATTTTTCTCATCAGCTTTGACGCGAGAGCGAGTCTCGCGCCCCAGCCTTGTATTCAGTTGTGCCGGCTGCGCACCGGCTGGACTTGAACCGTCCACCAACTCGGTAACCGCAACCTTGAATTGACGCTGATTTACCTCCACCTCAAAAGTGCGCGGGCCCTTTCGCACTACCTCCACTAATCCTGCGTCAGTTTGTGGGCCCGCCTGTGATTTTCCCAGGTCTGTCCCCGCTGCCACCGTGGCCGGTGCAGGGGCCACCAGCCTCTGCTTCAATTCGCTTTCGACATAGGTCGTATAAACTCTGCCATCCTGAAAGTCCGGGCAGTCGAGCAACTGGAGATGAAATGGAATTGTTGTTGGCACGCCGACAATTTCGAATTGCTTGAGCGCCAACCGTGTGCGCACAATCGCTTCTTCTCTCGTCGAGCCCCAAACGACCAACTTTGCCAGCAAGGAATCGTAAAACGGCATAATCTGATAGCCGGAGTAACAGGCGCTGTCCACTCTTACCCACGGCAGTTGAGGCTCGCGGTAGGAGCTGATCGTGCCGGGAGAAGGCATGAAATTCTTGAATGGATCTTCGGCATTGATCCGGCATTCAATCGCATGTCCTCGCGCAGTCACTTGCTCTTGCGTAAAAGAAAGCGGCTCGCCGAATGCGATGCGAATCTGCTCCTTGACGATATCGACTCCAGTGATGTACTCGGTGACCGGGTGCTCGACTTGCACTCGTGTATTTACTTCCAAGAAGTAAAACTCATCTCCGTAGACCAGGCACTCAATCGTGCCGGCTGACGTATAGCCAATCGAAGCGGCACCTTTCACGGCCGATTCGAGCAGCCGCTTCCTCAATTCCGGCGAGAGATTGGTGGCAGGCGATTCTTCCAACAACTTCTGATGCCGGCGCTGGCTGGAGCAGTCACGCTCGAACAAATGAAGCGTATTGCCATGATGATCGGCCAAGATTTGCACTTCGATGTGACGGGGATGATCCAGATACTTTTCGACATAAACTTGATTGTTGCCGAAGTAGCTTGCCCCTTCGCGTTGAGCTCCGGCAAGCGCCTGCTCGACGTCTTCTTCACGGCGAACGACGCGCATTCCTCTGCCGCCCCCACCGGCCGATGCCTTGATTGCAATCGGATAACCATATTTGGTGCCCAGCTCTTTGACGGCTTCGACCGTGTCGACCGGATCAATCGTGCCAGGCACCACCGGGACACCGGCAGCTTCCATCATGCGGCGAGCTTCCACCTTGCTTCCCATCTTGGAAATGACATCCGGCTTCGGACCGATGAAGGTAATCCCGGCTTCGGCGCAGGCAATTGCGAAATCAGCGTTTTCAGCCAAGAAGCCGTAGCCGGGATGAACCGCCTCGGCCCCGGACCGCTTGGCAAGCTCGATTATTTGGGGTATATCCAGATAAACACGAGCAGGCTGGCCTTCCAGCCGCCAGGCCTCATCTGCGATTTGAATGTGTTTGGCAGCCTGGTCGGCTTCCGAAAAGATTGCCACCGCTTTTGCTCCCAGCTCCTGGCAAGCCCGAATCACGCGGACAGCAATCTCTCCCCGATTAGCGATAAGAATTTTTTTGAACATTTCAAATTAATAGGTCGTCAACGTACCCGATAAACAACATCACGCTACCAGTTGGAACGGTCTAAACATCTGGAAATTAGCATTATTTATATAAGAGCAGGGTGATAGGATCTTGCTCTTGCTACCATGCGGTTGGCAAGGGATATTGTCAATTTCATAAATCGCAGGAGACTCATAACCGATGACGTTCTCGAATGTTTTTGTCGCAGGCGCTGGCTTCATGGGCTCAGGCATCGCATATCTAATCGCCACCAAAACGACCGCCAAAGTAGTGCTATACGACATGTATCCGGGTGCGTTGGACAGAGCTCAATCAGCGCTGGAGAAAATCGGTAAAACCTCCGTTGCGAAAGGATTCATCTCGCAAGCAGATCTGGCCGGCGCCATGAAACGAATCAAGACGACCGCCAACGATAAGGATGCCGCGGAATGCGACCTGGTCATCGAAGCGATTGCCGAAGACCTGAAAGCCAAGCAGGAGTTATTCGCTATTCTGGATAAAGAATGCAAACCTCACACTATCTTTGCATCCAACACTTCTTCGTTGTCAATTACCGCTTTGGCCTCGGTTACGAAAAGAGCAAAGCAGTTCATCGGCATGCATTTCTTTTCGCCTCCGCACATTATGAAACTGCTGGAATTGATTCCGGCGCTCGATACTTCGATCGAGACCAGTGAGAAGATTCGCCAGTTTGGCCAAGCCTTAGGTAAGGTTGTGATTAGTTCGAAGGATATGCCAGGTTTCATCACAACTCGACTCGGTCTAGTCCTGATTAATGAAGCAGCCTTTGCGTTGATGGAAGGTCTTTCCACTCCCGAGGAGATAGATCTCGGAATGACTCTGGGATACAACCACCCGATGGGCCCGCTTGCTCTTGGCGACTTCGTCGGATTAGACATCGTCTTGCATGTCATGGAAACTCTTTATGCGGGCTTTGGCGATCCGAAGTATCGTCCATGCCCGCTGATCAAGCGTCTGGTCGCCGCCGGCCATCTCGGGCGCAAGACCGGCCGGGGATTCTATGAATACGGAGCGTCAGCTTGATCGTTTTTTTTGTAATTAACTCATTGGTAGTGATTGCCCTGGCCGGCTTGACCTTTGCTTTCTACCGGCTCTTGCAGCGGGTTCCACCATCTGACCTGGCAGAAGCTGATTTGCCGTTCGTGTCAGTGGTGGTTCCGGCTAGAAATGAAGAGGATAAGGTTGCGCGATGCCTTGCATCGCTTGTCAACCAAAATTATCCCCACTACGAAATCGTGGTGATCGACGATCGTTCCACCGACAGCACAGGCGAGATCATCGAACGGTTTGCCTCCGTCTATCCCAGGATCAAGTTCGTACATGGAAAGACTCTTCCCGATGGCTGGATCGGCAAATGCAATGCGCTCGTGCATGCTTCCGCCCAAGCGACGGGAGAATTCGTCATATTTACAGATGCCGACACATGCCACCGACCCAATTCTCTGCGAGATGCCGTTACCTATTCCATCAAGCAACAGGTCGACTTGATCTCTTTCGTGCCGGTGCAAGAGTTAGGCAGCTTCTGGGAGAAGGTGGTCATGCCGGTCTTGCTTGATTCTTTTCTCTGCGGCGATCCCTTTCACACTATCAACGATCAATCTGCCGAGCGCGCATATGCTTACGGGCAATATATACTCGTTCGCCGCAGTGCATATCTTTCAGCCGGCGGACACCAATCTGTACGCGATGAGATCGTAGAAGACCATGCACTTGCTCGGGTGATGAAGCACAAGGGATTCCGGGTACTCTGTGCGGACGGGCACAACTTATACAAGGTTCGCATGTATACAAGCTTGCGGACGCTCTGGTTAGGCTGGACGAAGAACATTTATTCTTTGATCGAAGCCAAACCAATCAATCTCATTCTCGTTTTGCTACTTATAAACTGCGCGGCATTGCTTCCTTTCGTCCAATTCTTGATTGTCGCTACACTGATTGCCTCCGGCAATACAAGCGGAGAATTCCCTTTCCTGACAACATTGGTGGCCCTACAATTTGCCGTATTACTAGTCTGGTATAAGCGGACTTGCTACCACTTTGAAGGAGTAGGGCTTAGGCACTTTGTGTTGGCTCCGTTCGGCAGCCTATGCGTGACCGTCCTCTACCTTCATTCGGCATATCTGGTGCTGGGCGGCAGGCAAGTCAACTGG
>CAZSNX010000151.1:0-9130 GCA_964607945.1 uncultured Candidatus Obscuribacterales bacterium | reverse complement strand
AGCCAGCAGCAAAGCGCTTGTAGACAGAATCGACAGAGAATCAGCGTCGCTGTTTGCCACCGCCAGGCTCTGGGATGACGGCATCATCGACCCCAGAGACACCCGAAAGGTCCTTTCATTCGCGCTTAGAATCTGCGCCGGCGAACGCCTCAAGCAGCTGAACGCAAGCACATTTGGAGTAGCCCGGCTTTAAGGAATCCAGCATGCATATCGCCTCACCCACCAAGCTAATCGACTCGAAAGTAGAAGACCAAGTTCTCTTTCTGACATTGAACAGGCCTGAGGCGCGCAACGCTTTAAATGCAGAGCTGGTGGCGGAGCTCAGCGAAACCTTCGCCAAGCTGCAGAAGAACTCCCAGGTTAGAGCGGTAGTGATCCGCGGCGCTGGCAACGACTTTTGCGCAGGCGGCGACATAAAAGACATGAAGGCGCTCATACAACACTCACAAGACGGTGACCTCGAATTCATTGCAAACTACAATCTAGCCGCTGGAACGCTTTTTCATCTAATAAATGACACACCCTGTCCCGTCATAGCCGTCGTGGAAGGAGCAGTTCTGGGTGGCGGGCTCGGTCTGGCCTGCGCTGCCGATGTTTGTATCTCCTTGCCGGACGCTCGGTTCGGATTACCGGAAGTCGGATTGGGGCTCATTCCGGCCCAAGTCGCTTCTTTCGTCAGAAGAAGAATCGGTGAATCAAATGCCAGAGCGCTAGTCATCTCGGCCGGACAGATAGACGCAACACATGCCAGCCGAATCGGTCTGGTTCACCATTTGGTAGACACGCAGGACGAGCTTGCTTTACTGCTCGACAAGCTCCTTTCAGACATCAAAGCCTGCGCGCCTCATGCGCTGGCTACCGCAAAACGACTGATGTTCACGTCTGACTCGGTTGAGGCGGATACTCCTCAGCGCCTGGCCAGGCTGTTCGCCGGAGCAATGCTATCCAAGGAAGCAAAAGAGGGCACAGCCGCATTTGTGGAGAAGCGTAAGCCAAGATGGAACGACTAAACACAATCCTAATTGCCAATCGCGGCGAAATCGCTGTGCGCGTAATCAAAACCGCCAAGCGGCTCGGCTACAGGTCCGTAGCAATCTTCTCAGATGCAGACAGCTGTTCTTTGCACGTCAAACTTGCCGACCAGTCAGTGCACATTGGCGGGAATTCCCCGCAAGAATCGTATTTGTCCATTGCAAAAATCATTGACGCTTGCAAGCGTTCCGGCGCCGACGCTGTCCACCCCGGTTACGGATTTCTCTCCGAGAATTCAGAGTTTGCCCGAGCCTGCACTGATAACGGGCTAACCTTTATCGGTCCGAGCGCCGGCGCAATCGAGGCAATGGGCAACAAGTCTCGCTCTAAAGAGTTGATGCTCGAGGCGGGTGTTCCTTGCATTCCTGGTTATCAGGGCACAAATCAAGATCTGCAGTTTCTTGCGGCTCAGGCAGAAAAAATAGGGTACCCGCTTATGGTAAAGGCCGCCGCTGGCGGCGGTGGTCGCGGGCTGCGCCTGGCTGAAAACGCATCAGAGTTATCGGCGTTGCTTCAGTCAGCACGAACGGAAGCCGAAAAAGCGTTTGGATCTGGTGAACTGCTCCTGGAGCGCGCTTTGATCGGTGCTCGACACGTTGAAATTCAAGTGTTCGGGGACTTGCACGGCAATGTCATTCATCTAGGTGAAAGAGATTGCTCGATTCAAAGACGCCACCAAAAGGTCTTAGAGGAGTCTCCCAGTCCAGCCGTTAACCACACGCTGCGCAGCCGGATGGGAGAAGCCGCTGTTCGAGCCGCTCGAGCCATCGGCTATTGTGGAGCAGGTACGGTTGAATTTCTGCTCGACCGTGACGAAAGATTCTACTTTCTCGAAATGAACACGAGACTTCAGGTCGAACATCCTGTCACTGAAATGGTCACCGGAACTGATTTGGTGGAATGGCAATTTAACGTAGCTGCCGGTCTTCCGCTTCCGATCGGCCAGGATCAAGTGCTTTTTCAAGGTCATTCAATTGAAGCGAGGCTCTACGCCGAAAGCCCTGAAGACAACTTTCGACCTCAAATTGGAATCGTCTCTCACTGGCAGCAGGCGAACGAAAATCTCGCTCGAACAGATCACTGTTTGCAGAAAAACGATCGAATCTCACCATACTACGATTCAATGCTGGCTAAGATTATCGCCCACGGACCCGACAGAGAGACCGCCAGAAGACGCCTGGAACGCGCTTTGGTAGAAACCGAGCTGTTGGGAGTAAAAACTAATCGCGAATTCCTTCTTCGTTGTGTCCGGCACCCACAATTCGCCAGCAGTCAGACGGATACAGGCTTCATTAACCGCATCTGGCCGGCACAGCCTTATCAAGTTCTCAAGCCGGATTTAGATATCCTCGCAATGGCAGCCCTGCTCACTTTCGACTTTAACAACCAGGATGAGCTCTTTGGCTGGTCGAACTCCGGACTGATGCGAAGCCCGATTCGCCTCTTGGTAGACGAAACTCTCAATATTGACGCAGAAATAGAGTTTCTCCCGAACAAAAGCTGGCAGGTCGACCTTCTCGGTGAAACCAAGATGCTTACTTTGCTCGAACTGAGCGAAGCATCAGTAAGATTCCTGATTGACGGATCGGTCAGCAAGGCGATCTTCTGCCGTCGCTCCGAGTCCATATACATCGCCAATGAGAGCGTCTCTTATCTCGTCTGCGATGTATTGCACAGGCCACCGGCTCAAGTCGATAGTCAAACAAACGGCGATGTCATCTCACCGTCTAACGGATTGATCGGCTCGGTAGATGTCCGGGTCGGCCAGTTGGTCGAAAAGGGAATGCCGGTCTGCACGGTCGAAGCGATGAAACTTCTACAATCGCTTTCCGCACCGGTTTCAGGCTATGTGTCAGCAGTGATGGTTGCTGCCGGGCAGCAAGTAAAGCCAAAGCAAATACTTTTGCGGATCGATTCCGCCCTTGCCGAACCGGTAGTCAGCGAAGCCATCAGCGCTCGGTCCGTCCAATTCATGGAGGTCTAACATTGAACGACAAAGTAGTGCTAACCTGCGCTCTTACTGGAGTGTTGACAGATCCGGTGCGCTTTCAAGTTCCGGTCACGCCCGAACAGATGGCTGAATCGGCAAAGGGCGCATTTGAGGCCGGGGCCTCAGTGATGCACATCCACTTTCGCCAGCAAGAACCAGGTAAGCAGCACCTTCCAAGCTGGAGTCCAGATCTTGCCGAAGCAATCGTGGAAGCAGTCAGACAAAGTTGCCCGGGAGTAATCATCAACCAATCAACCGGCGTGATCGGACCTGATATATCCGGCCCGGCTGCTTGCCTGCGCAGGCTCAATCCGGAGATTGCAGCCTGCAACGCCGGAACGTTGAACTATCTCAAACTGAAAGACGACAACTCCTGGGCTTGGTCTCCGCTGGTGTTCGACAATCCAGTCGAGAAAATCCAGGCATTTCTTAAGGAAATGTCGCAGACAGGCTCCGTGCCGGAATTCGAATGTTTCGACACCGGAATGGTCAATTCGGTATCTCTCTTCAAGAGAGCCGGACTGTTCAAAGGTAACGCGCATTACAACTTCGTGATGGGAGTTTCGTCAGGCATGTCTCTCTCGACCAGACTGTTGCCACTGCTCGTCGAAGATCTTCCGGCTGAGTCCATCTGGCAAGTTACAGCCATCGGTCGCGAGGAGATTTGGGCGGTTCACGAGGCTACAGCCGATCTGGGCGGGCACCTGCGCACCGGTCTGGAGGATACCTTTTACCTTCCCGACGGCAAGCGTGCCCGCAACAATGCCGAGCTGATCGAGTCGCTTGCACTTTGCGCTCGGAAGTCCGGACGGCAGATAGCCAGCACCGAAGAGGCCAGACAAATCTTGCAACTGTCTCCGCGAGAGGTTCTCACGCAGGCTCGTTGATAGTCATCGGAATCCGGTCATCAATCCTAGCGCGCAAGGCGGCACGAAATGTTCAAGAGCCCTCACAAAGATCTGATTATTCCAGAATCCCCGCTCACCCCATTTGTGGTAAGACACGCCGAGCGTCTTGGCGATAAGCCGGCATTCATTGATGGAAAGAGCGGGCGAAGCGTCTCCTACCGGCAGGCTGCAACCGGAATAGACCGCCTGGCCGCGGCTCTGGCAGAACGGGGGTTCACAAAGGGAGATGTGCTGGCAATTTACGCACCCAATCTACCGGAGTATCCGCTGGTAATTCACGCTACTGGTACTGCTGGCGGTGCGGTCACAACCGCCAACCCGCAGTCGACAACAGACGACTTTCGCGCTCAGTTAATTGCTACAAAAGCAAAATTTCTGGTTACAACCGACTCATTGCTGCTCAAAGCCACTGCTGCCGCCGACGGCACTTTCGTTTGCGAAACGTTCACCATCGATCAGTGCGCAAAGGCGACGAGCTTGCAACAGCTACTCGCTTCGAAGGCTGCAACTCCGCAAATCGACTTCAACCCCAAGCACGACGTAGTTGCGTTGCCATTTTCAAGCGGCACGACCGGTCTTCCCAAAGGGGTGATGCTTACTCATTTCAACATGGTGGCAAACGCAGCGCAATACGCCTCACTCGGAATTACCACCGAACAGGATATCGTGCTGAGCATCCCCCCGCTCTTCCACATCTACGGGATAACAGTCGTCGCCAACACTATCATGGCCAGCGGCGCCACTGTTATCACAATGCCGCAATTCGATTTCGAGCACTTTCTGCAACTTTTGCAAGACTACAAAGCAACGCAAGCTTTTTTGGTACCACCGGTAGTGCAGCTACTGGCCAAACACCCGTTGGTTGAAAAGTTCGACTTGAGTCATCTAAAAACAGTTGTCTCCGGAGGAGCACCGTTATCTGAAGAGTTATCAGAGGCTTGCTCGAAGCGACTCGACTGCGTAGTGCTTCAGGCATATGGAATGACGGAGGCCGGTCCGGTCACGCATTTCAGTTATGCCGATGCCACCCGCAATCGGCCGGGAGCGATCGGGCATGCTTACCCAAACACTCTCTGCCGGGTGATAGACATCGTCACCGGTCAAGACCTGGGAGCGGACCAAGACGGCGAAATCTGGATCAGTGGACCGCAGGTCATGAAGGGCTATTTAAACGGTCCGGCCGAGACAGAGAAGATCCTAAACAAAGACGGCTGGCTGCGTACAGGCGATGTCGGGCGGATAGACGGTGACGGCTACCTCACTGTTTCGGACAGAATCAAGGAGTTGATCAAAGTAAAAGGGTTTCAAGTAGCGCCAGCTGAACTCGAAGGGTTGCTGCTCAGCCATCAGGCAGTAGCCGACGCGGCTGTCATACCGAGTCCCGACGAGGAAAGGGGGGAGGTGCCGGTAGCGCTGATCGTCCGGAAATCGGAAGTTTCTGCGGACGAATTAATTGAATTCGTCGCCGAACGCGTTACGTCCTATAAGCGAATTAGAGCAGTCGAGTTCGTAGCTGAGATTCCTAAAACCACATCAGGCAAGATCCTTCGCCGCGAGCTGGTTGAGCGACAACGAGAGAAGGTCAAAGTAAGACTGGTTTCTGGTTAGGAGAATTTCGGCTCTTTACTATGTACACCAGTATCAGTTTAGAACGATAAGACCCGGTGGTAAGGATCATTTTGGCGGCCGGCCGATTTTGCTGCTTGCAGTCAGCTTAGCTGCGCCGGAAATTCCGGCTGTGCCAACTTCCCAGCAATACGAGGGCGTAAAACGTGACACAAGGAATAGTCTCTGCACCGACTGCCAGCATGTTTGTTCTGACCGACTGGCTGACGAGAGCCACCCAGCTGCGTGCCAGCGACGCCCATTTTCATAGCGGCTATCCCCCACTGTTCAGGCTTAACGGCAATATCACGCCAATCAGCAACGAGTTACTCCCGGATGCTCTTTTGCGGGCGGAGATTCTGTCCATCTTAAGTGAGACTGAAAAGCAGACGTTTCAACAAAGGAAGGATGTCGACTTCACGTATGAGATACCAGGAACCGGTCGCTATCGTGGCAGCTTCTTCCTGGGTCAATCCGGAGTCAATGCCAATTTCAGAATTCTGCCGCCGGAAGCTTCAACTTTGGAAGCGCTCGGATTACCGCCGGACCTCGAGCGCTTTACCCAATTTCACCACGGACTGCTGCTCATTACCGGGCCGGCTGGCTGCGGCAAGAGCACGACTCTGGCTGCGCTTCTCAACGTAATTAACGAGCAGCACCAGGGAAGTCACATTCTCACTCTGGAAGATCCAATTGAGATTATTCACAAGCACAAGGGCTGTATTGTCAATCAGCGCCAGGTTCCGCTTCATACCGAAAGTTACGCGCGAGCAATGCGGGCAGCGCTGCGTGAAGATCCCGATGTCATCGTCGTCGGTGAAATGCGGGATGCAGAGACGATCAGTTTGGCGATGACTGCGGCCGAAACCGGTCACCTGGTAATCGCCACCATGCACACCACCGATGCAGTCAAATCAATCACCCGCATCGTCGACAGTTTTCCACCGGACAAACAAGCTCAGATCAGAACCATGCTGGCAGAATCGCTGCAAGCCGTATTCAGCCAACTTTTGTTGCCGACCATCGATGGCAAATCGCGAGCGCTCGCTTATGAATTGCTTTTCGTCAATGCGGCAATCGCCAACATGATCAAAGATCGCAAGACCTTTCAAATCCCACAGGTTATGCAAATTGGACGAGCACAGGGCATGATGACGCTCAGTCTCTCGATTGCCGATCTCGTTCGCAGCGGCAAGGTTAGTCGCGAAGTAGCGAAGAAGTACGTTGAAGACGCCTACATGTAAGGCTAAGCGGAGGAACAATGGCGAAACTGGATACACTGTTCAATCAGATCAAAGCCGTCCAGGGCTCCGACCTCCACCTGGTAGTCGGGCAGCGCCCTAAGATGCGAGTTCACGGCACGATTGTAGACGTTCCTAATTCGGAGTCCTTTAGCGCGCAAACCTTGCGTGAGTGGCTGTTAGAGATTCTCAGAGATGATCAACTGAAGAGCTACAGCGCCGACAGAGATATTGATTTTGCTTATGCGCTGCCCGGCGTAGGACGATTTCGCTGCAATTACTTCGTGCAAAACTCCGGTCCGGCAGCTGTATTCCGTATGATTCCCGAAAAAATAGTTGCGCTCAGAGAATTAAATTTGCCGCCGGTATTGGCACAACTTGCCGACCTTGAGCGAGGTTTGATCTTGGTTACCGGACCGACCGGAAGCGGCAAATCAACTACTCTGGCGGCAATCATAAACGAAATCAATGAAAGGCACGCCAAGCACATCGTCACCATCGAAGACCCGGTCGAGTTCGTGCACCAACCGAAACGGGCGCTGATTACGCACCGCGAAGTCGGTCAACACTGTCTCAGCTTCGAATCGGCATTGCGAGCCGCTGTCAGAGAAGATCCCGACGTAATCTTGGTTGGTGAAATGAGAGACCTCGAAACAATCAGGCTGGCTCTGACGGCAGCCGAGATGGGATTCCTTGTGTTCGGCACTTTGCATACCAATTCGGCTTCCAAAACTGTCGATCGCATCGTTGACGTGTTTCCAGAAACGATGCAATCGGCGGTACGCACAATGCTTGGAGGGTCGCTGGCGGCAATCGCCTCGCAGCTTTTGGTCAAGACATCCAACGGAGCGGGACGTTGTTGCGCCAATGAAATCCTACTGGCCAGTCCGGCGCTCTCCAATGCCATCCGCGACGGCAACATCAATATGATTAAGACAATTATCCAATCGGGCGGAACCAGAGGCATGCAACTAATGGACGATGCCCTTGAAAAGCTCTGTCGCGATGGCAAGGCCGATCCGCACGACGCTTATCTGAAAGCAACTGAAAAGCAGAGACTGCAGAGATATCTGACACCACAAAAGATGGGAGCGGTTTGATCCTTCAGCCAGCTACTGCAGCAAGCAAAATTCTGCGTGCGCTAGCTTCGCTCCATTATCTCCAGGTAATTGCTAGCATGACCGCAAACCATTCAAAGACTAACTTCACCGGCGCACAGCATCTCCTCAACGCCAAACCGGTATCAGCAGAGCATTAGCCCGATCGGTGCGCAAGGCAAGACTAACACTCAGTAATCCACCAACCAACCATGACAACCGTCGTCAATTTAACATCCCCTTGAAGCGCAGGACCTAGATTGTGATAGGTTCACTGCGCATGTGATGTAGGACTTGATCCTGGGATTGATAAACCGCGAAAAGCTCTGGCCGTAAGAAAAAATCAAAACCTGACACGGCAGAGGGCGATCGCGGCGTCACCATGGACAGACTGATCGGATCTGCTCTTCAGCGGTTGCCTATAGCGCGCTGAGAACTGAGCTGAAAAGCAAGTCTCTGACGACCAGGGCGCGGCTGTCGCACCCTGGTCTCTTGCTGTGCCTCACAAACTCACAACCTTGAAAGGAGCTTCCCATGAAGGGAACACTCGCAACAATCGTCGGTACTCTGCTTTCGGTGGCCGCGCTGGCCGCCTGGTTCTACGTCGCTCCGGCCGCCGGTTCCGGCTGGATACTCTTCGTCGCGTTTCTGGGCACGCTCGGGCTGCTCAACTCCATTCGCGAACGCGGACTGGCAACGGTGGCCGGCGCCATCATCACTGCCGCTGCCGGAGCGGTCTGGTTTTTCCACCGAGAGCTCGACAATTCCGGCTGGGTTCTCTTTCTCTGTATTCTTGCCGGATTGGGCACGTTCCAGAGCTTGAACAGCACCGTCAGCGAGGAGACGAAACAAAAGAAGAAGCCGAAGGAATCCAAAAACGAGACGAAGTAACTGCCAAATGCAGCCGCAGAGTAGCCGGCCTCCAGTCCGGCTCCTCTGCACTCTGGGAATTGGACGGTGAGTCATGAAAAACCTTTCCGTCTACTCGCTGAAGGACAAGGCGGGCACTAACTCCAACTTGAGCTGTCGATCGGCACGGGCAAGGACGCCCGTTCTTACTAGTTGGCGACAGATTGTCTGCTCGGGTACCTCCGCAAGTGAATCTAGCCGGGCCCGAAGCAAGGAAGAGATGGGGAGCCAAAGCGCATTTTGGCTCCGTCCAACCTTTTTTCGCATTTTTACTATGCTCTTTAGTGTTTTTAAAATCGAAAAACAATGCCCGTGCAATATCGCCATGAAATCCATGCGCGGACGTAA
>CAZSNX010000150.1:297-9182 GCA_964607945.1 uncultured Candidatus Obscuribacterales bacterium | reverse complement strand
GTTGCGGGACGTCGACAAGCTTAAGCTTGTGCGTGAACGCCGGGAAAGGCTGTTGGCCAGCCGAATAGATAATGGCGAGAATTTCGTTGTCCGTTTGGTATCTACCGGCAGTCCACTACCTAGAATTCGCATCGCAGAAATAAAGGGTATCTCTTACTGGTATCGTCGTGGGCAGGAGGACTATGTTCAGAATTGGTTCCTCAAGTACACTCCGATGCGCAGATATTATGAAGAGGTCAGCCTGGATTCGGTCGACCCCATGTTCGAGAAGCTCGGTGACCGATCGATCGAACTGGATATTTGGACCAGACCAGGCAAACAGCCTCAACAGATAAACAAGAGCAGATAACCAAACGCTAATTTAAGAAGCAGAAATAAACTGCTAAGAAGCAAGCGCTGGAGCGGCATTTGGCTGTAAAGTGGGGTAAGGTGCTATTCGTACATGCTTTCATAATAAGTAGACTAAGTTCGACCTAAACTCGCTATGATCCAATCAAATTGATTGCAGCTCGCGGGTGCATTTGGAAAGAACCTGAACGGGAGATTAACAACAGTGGCCAGGTCAGGAAACGTAGGTAGTAAGTTTAAGACTCAGACTATTGTTAAGCGCCCCAAAGGTCAAAAGCCTGAAATCGCTATCAATACAACCGAAACCAATGAGCAGGGTGATTTGCAAGCAAAGGCTCTGCTTGCCGGACTTCTTACCCTGGCGGCGGCCCTTCTCGGTGGCGGGCTGTTCTGGACCGGCAGCAGGTTAAATGCAGCCTTCACGCATCCTCCTATTGATTGGGTTTCGATTGTTATTTCAGTGGTTACCATCGTAGTTATGGTCTTAGTCGCTCGTAGCTTGATCTGGTTGAGTTACTTCGGCGCAATTATGTTTGCTTCTAAGGCGAAAGCCTGGCGCAGCCAGGAGACCCTTTGCCGCCAGGCCCTTGGACTCTGGCGTGTGATCCCAGGGGCAGCCTCGACTGCCGCTCTTGCTCTTGCTCAGAATCTGCTCGGACAGGAGAAGTACGATGAAGCCATCAAGGTTGCTGAAGAGCAGTGGCAACGGGGCGGGTCATCAGCCAAAGCCGATCAGAATCTGGCATTGCTCTGTGCCAGTGTCGGCCTGGCTTATCAAATGCGCGGCAATGCCAAGGAATCGGTCGCGTGGAACGAGCGCTCGATTGAGGGTTTCAAGGCCCTGTTCGATCAAGTCTCAAATCCCAAAGGCATCATGTCCAAACTTGCCTCGGCTCAAAGCAGCCAATGGGTGGGACCGATGCGAATGCATCTGGCGGTTGTCTATTTGCACAATGCAAATGCTTACTTCGGTATGATGAATTACCGGCAGGCCAAAGAAAACTATAAGCGAGCGGTCGATGCTGCCAATCAAGCTCCCGATTCCAATGAAAAGAGAGAAGTTCTCAACGTTGCCCGCGAGCAGATGTCGCGTTTGAAACACGCCTGATCCGCGCTGGTCGTGTCTAGTTTTTGTTCGCTCGATTTTGGATCGAGCGGGCTGCTTCGATCAGTGGTTTGAGTTCCGAATTGCGCAAGATGTATCCGTAGTTGCCGATCGCTGGGGCAAAGACGCCGTTAATCCTCTCATGTTGAACTATTGGGTCTTCATAATCATGCAGAACTTGTTCGTGAGACAAACTGTAGGGAATGTGGTCTTTCCGCCCAACATAGATTACCGAGTAGCTTCTTTCTCCAATCTTCTGAACTGACCCGGTCGTAAGCATTTCCGCCCAGCATCGATAGCAATCGAAATCGAAGGCGTAGTTGAACATATCCAATGTGAGACCACCCGGCGGCCGCATGTTGACTTCGAGGGGAATAGTTTGGCCGGTATCGGTCAGAAAGTACTCGAAATGAAAAAAGCGTTCACGGACATCGAAGGCTTTCAAAGTTGCAATTCCCGCCTGGACGACCACCGGCTCGATCTCTCGTGGAATGTAGTAGTAGATGTCCGAGTCTTCATTTACTACCTCCATTACACCTCTGCTGTATCGAAGCGATGATGAGAAGACCACTTCGCCGTTGGCATCAGCCAGCCCGTCGAATGTCACAATTTGAGCTGAGATGAACTCTTCGACTATGTAGTCGACCGGCAGCTTTTCGTCCAAGTATTGTTTGAGCTCGCAAGAGTCGTTGATCTTGAAAGTCTTAGCAGCACCGACACCGATATCTGGCTTGGCGACTACCGGATAGCCGACTTCTGCTATCAAGTCGGTGATTTCGCGCTCGGTCTTGCAAATACGCCCGCGCGCCGGCTTAAGCCCGGCATCTTGAAAGACCTGTTTCATCGATGTTTTGCTCTTGATTCGGCCAATCTGGTCGAGTCTTATTCCAAAGATATTGAAATCAGTTCTGAGCTTAGCCTCGGTTTCCAGCCAATACTCGTTTTGCGAGTCAATGCGATCGAGCTTGCCATAGCGGTGCGTAAAGTAGCCGAGCGCGCGCAGCAACTCGTCGTAATTGTGCATGTCTGAAACGCGGTAGTACTCAGTCAAACTGGCGCGAAGCTCGGGTGCCAGGCCGTCGTAATACGCATCAGCCAGCCCCAGTACGTTGGCCCCCGCTTGTCTCAGTTGGGCGCAGAAGTGCCAGAGGTTGGGAGGAAAGTGCGGTGAAAGAAATACTACGTTCATCGTTTACAGCTCGACTTGAAGGGGGAATGTAGTACGGCTGGGCAGTATCGGCCCGGTGCTTCGCTGTCGGCCTCAGAGCAGATCTTGAAATTGTAGCGCTGTCCGGTCATCAGGTTCAAGCTCTGATGGTGGCAGCCAATCCTCTTAGCAATTGCCAGGTAGTTGCAGCGCATCTTGCTGGTGATACCGCCTATGGTGAGTGCTGGACCGGCAAGAGAGACAGGCAATTCTGGCTATCTGATTGAACATGCTAGAATTTTGCCTCTAAGGAAGCGTTAACGCATGAGGCTGAATCCAGATGTTGCGTGAGTATCACAAATGGCAGAGCGACAATCTCGGTCGTGAAATGGAGCTGTTGGTCTTCGGGCATGGTGGTGCTCGAGCAATTGTCTTTCCGACTCAGTCCGGCCGGTTCTATGACTGGGAAGACCGTGGCATGATCGATTCGCTGTCGACTCATCTGGAAAATGGCTGGCTCCAGCTGTTTTGCGTCGATAGTGTTGATCCCGAGAGTTGGGACAACGGCGGGGTGCAACCCAGGCAGCGGGCGTCTCGCCATTTGCAGTATCAGGACTTCATCATGAAGGAAGTTTTGCCGTTTTCACACAGCAAGAATGACAATCCGTTTGTGATTGCGGCCGGCGCAAGTTTCGGCGCCTATCACTCGGCCAATATTGCTTTGCGCTATCCGGAATCGTTCAATCGAGTAGTGGCAATGAGCGGCATTTATGACATAAGACCATGGACGGGCGGATACGATGACGATTTGGTGTACCAGGGCAACCCGATCGAGTACATCCGCTGGATGGACAGTAATGACCAGCTGGAGCGTTTGAGAAAGCTCGACATGATAATTACCATCGGCCGCGACGATCCGGCATTTTCGGAGAACGAGGAGTTCTCCAAGTCTCTATGGGAGCGCGGCGTCTGGCATGCCTTTCGTGTCTGGGATGGTTATGCGCATGACTGGCCTTACTGGCATGAAATGGTACTGCATTACATCGGCGGACCCGAAACCAAAGGCTAGCCTAGGAACTACCGCAAAATACCGGCGAGCGGCAATCATGCTGCCCGGATGCATGGCTCTGCCGTGAATTTTCGGCAGTTTGCCCTGATCGGACTATGCAATTGGGCTTAGATGTAGCTGAGTTGCCCCTATAGGGGCATAATGGAGATTGGTGGGGTTCGCTCCAGAGGAACGTTACTAGAGTGTCATTTGACAGGGGGCAGCGGTTCTAGCGATTGCTGGAGTATTTGGCGGAAATAAGCATACCTGTACTTTACCGCCAGGGGCATCACGGATGCAGTTAATAGACGATACGCCTGAACGCCGATATTCAACCAGAGAGGCTGGTTCCACGCTTGCTGGCCGATATGAACTATTGAAGATTCTCGGTCAGGGTGGCACCGGCTCAGTTTTCATGGCCAAACACACTCAGGTGGAGCGAATTTATGCTGTGAAGGTGCTCTGGAAGACAAAGGAACATGACGAACGAGCTTACAAGCGGTTCTTGCAAGAAGCCAAAATTGCCGGATCGCTCTGCCATGCCAACCTGACTTCGGTCTATGACTATGGCGAGACCGACGAAGGCTATCCGTTCCTGGTGATGGACTTTGTTGATGGAGTGAGCCTGGCTGAATTGCTGAAGCGGTGCGATGTCGTGGATATCACCAGAGCTGTAAAACTGTGCGTGCAGATTTGTGCCGGACTATCGCATGCGCACGATCGCGGATTGGTCCATCGCGACTTGAAACCTTCAAATGTCATGCTGGTAGACCATGAGGGACAAGAGCAGGTCAAGATTGTCGACTTCGGAATCGCCAAGGTGATGGTCTCCGCTGGTAAGGAGCAGCAGAATCTGACTGGAACAGGTGAAATCTTCGGCACGCCATTTTACGCCAGTCCTGAGCAATGTATGGGATACACCGTTGATGCTCGATCTGATATCTACTCGCTCGGATGCCTGCTTTATGAAATCTTGACCGGGCGCAAGCCGATTGAGGGCGAAAATACGATTCAGACGATTCTGATGCACCTTCAAGAGCCGCCAGCACCATTTATCGAGGTGCGACCAGACCTCAACCTGCCGACATCATTGGAAAAGATAGTCTTTAAGTGCCTGGAGAAGAAACCTGAGCATCGCTATCAGACCGTGACCGATCTCTCGATTGACCTGGGACGATTTCTCGACGCTGCCCGGGCTGGTCGAAATGGCGTTGACACTGCAAGAACGGCTGCAGTCGCTCAAAGTTCGGCGAAATCGGAGGCAGTTGCCTCTAAGCGGTCTCGAATCGCCGACCTTCAACCGATGACACTATTAGTGGTTGGCATATTGAGCGCTGGTGTGGCACTGGATTTCCTGCTCAAGGACCATCAAAAGAGGAGTGCCTCAACTAAGTCGGTTCAATCGAGCCAGACTGAAATTTCCGCCTGGCAGCTAGCGGACAGCAAGCCAATGCTTGAGTCAAGAATGGCGCCGGCACCGTTGCCAAAGGCAGAGCTTGCACCGGTAGTGCCGATGGTAGTGGCTAGATCGGCGGCTCCTCTAACCTTGCAAGCAATAGAGTCTGATGACTTACGGAATTCCCGGGATACCAAACCGAAAGAGACATCAAAGTTGGTGGCAACTCAAACCGGTGGTAGCAGCGGAGCTGTTGCGGTTTCAGCTAGTCCTAGATTGGACTCCAGCCCTTCCGCGCCAGTACCGCTCAAGAGTGACACTGTAAAGCGAAGTAGTCAAATTGATCAGCAATCGCAGGCTCAAATAGAGAAAGCCGGGCAAACTCTCGCGCATCTGCAAGCTGATGTGGTGCCGAAAGTAATGCAGGAAGTCGAGAAACTTACTGGAACGAACTTAGAGTGGGAGATAGATTGGCCTAGTTTCCAGAATAATCCATTAGCGCTTGATACGTTCAAGTATTATGGGATCGAAGCAATTCGAGATGCAATCAAAGAATCAACCCTGGCAAACAGAGGTCAGGATTTTAGAGGTGGAATTACCAAGATTCGCATCAGAAACGTCGGCGAGATCTTCGAGCGCCAAGTCTCTTTCCATGAAGGAGTGCTCACAGTGGGGGGCGCCTGGGGCTACGGTATCAAAGGTTCACCGTCGGATTTGGAGATCAAGCTGGCAATAGCAGCTGCCCAATAGTCGCTCGCGGCATTTATTATGCGTTTGCTGATTGGGCCGATCTTGTCACTGCGAAATTTGGACCGACTTTGCATTGCTTGATTTCGATCTCTCTCCAAACGTCTCCGGTGACGTAGGGTTCGTCTTTCAGCCACAGATCGAGTTCTGCTTTCGATTGAAATTCACAGATTATTGTCGAACCGACCATCTGCTGAGAATCGTCCAGTATTGCCGCGGCAAATAGAAATGACCCGGCTTGCCGCATCTTCTCTGCCATTGCAAGATGCGCTTCGCGAGCCGCCATTCGTCTGCTTAGAGCCTGGCCGTCGCTACCATCTCGCCCAATTACAATAAATTGCATCGAATTGTCCTCCGCTCCATTCGATTGCTGATCCTACCGCACTTCAATCTGCTATCCAAGCGCGTTGGCGTTGTTGTCAGCCGGTTATGGAAAGTTGCTTGCGGATCGAATTTTGAAAGATCGCAAGAGTTGTGGGAAGTAAACGTTAACTACGTTCATGTGGGGAGTAAACTTATGTGTGCCGAGTAGGCATGACTTGAAAATGATTCCGTTCTTAGCTATTACTGCCGCATCGACTACGTTGGCCGGATGTGAGATGTCCTGAACGAGCAGAGGATGTGAGACTCGTGTGTCCTTGAGCATCCTTAGCACTCGTGCCAACTGATTGATGCTGGCTTTTCCGGTGTCAAAGAAGAAATTCTGGAATTGTTTGGTACCATCGGCCAGCGCTTGTACATTGGCCTGCAGCCAGCGATCTAGCGCGTGCGGAGCGTAAAGTGAGTCAAATAGAGTCACTGAGTCGATCTTGCTTTGTAGGTCATTGTTATAGATTTCGCTGGCGGCAGCTCGCAGCCCTCCGGAGTAGCTGACGATGGATATCGCTTCTAGATCGTCGATACTGATTCGATTTAGTTCAGGAGTCTTGCTGAATATCTCTGTAAGCATCTTACGAAAGAAGCCCGGTTGTGCGAAGCTTGTTGCATCTGAATTGTAAGAATCGGGAGTTTCGGACCATTCCGGCAATACAAGAGCAATATTGGAGTCAGCCTCGTTCAGGAGATCCTTCAATTGCCAGATACGGCTTGTCTCGTTTACGTTAAGGGCTAGACCATGGTTATAGACGATCAAGCGAACTGGCAATTTTGTCGAGAAGTTTCGAGCTAAAAGGACCAATGCGTCCGGACTTCTATGCTTTCCAGTTCGGTGAGTTAGTTTGAACAAGGGATATTCGCGCACCCCTAAGTTTGCAGAAAGACCGCTGCCAATTGCGCTCAGGCAGCAACCTAGCCAGACGCCCAATAAGAGCAGCATGATCGGTAAGATCGGAAGTCGATAGTTAGTCAACACAATCGCGAAATAGTTACGAGCGGTGCACAAGTAGATACGCCAGTATTAATTGTACCGATTGGCGATCTGGTGGTAGTTCACTTCAAACTATCGGCTGCCGCGAATTCTGCCGCCCATTCTCTGATAGCCTGTTGCCGGCCCGGAGATCGGCTCAGCAATCGATGTTGGCATTGCATATGTTTCGACGTCGCTTGCTTTGATGGCGATTGGGAAATCTGATGTAAGCCAGCCATTGAGATTTCCCGGATTTTGATTGAAAGTCAAGGGCTGAACCGGAACAGTCGGCCGCGCTCCCAGTGGCGTTCGGCCTGTCGGTGAGCCTTCTGAGGGAAATCCCTGCGGATGGCTGCCTTGAGACCATGGACTGACTTGTCCATAACCTTGCATTCGCTGGCGCTCCGCTTCGGTTTCGCAACGAGCATTCTCCTGCTCGTAAAGGCTTCCGCTTCCTTGTTGCTGCTGGTTTGCACCGAATCTTTGTTGGAATCTGCGGCTGTATGTCTGTTGAGCAGTGCTGCTAGATATGGTGCACATAACTAACGTAAGGCTCGCAACCATAAGGCAAAGTAACTTCCGTCTTCTTTCAAACACCAGTAGCGCCCTCAGCGAGAACCATAATTATGTGTATCCGACCAAGTGCCTGAACCGCTTCGGAAACGATCGGCTGCGCCCCAATCGCCGGCTCGTTCAGCATTTTGCCGACCCTCCCAGGAAGATGAGCCGTTTCCGGATCCACTGTCGCTGGTCGGTGTCGCATATCTCATGACGTCGCTGGGATCGAACCAATCCAGCGGCCGGTCTATCTCTGCTTGCAGCCTCGCTGCGGCGGCCTCATCTTCTCTGTGAGCTTGTGCTATCTGTGGAGCAAGCTTGTTTAACAGTGCTTGTGCCTTGTGTCTAACTGCTTCCGGACCGCGCGCGGGGTTGGACGCCAGCTTGAGATATGCTTCGGCTGCCAAATACGACCTGTGATTTGCGAATGACTCACCGGCCAGGTAGGGCCAAGAGGCATTGGCCGGCTCAAGTTTGTACATGGTTCTGTAGCCGTCCAGTATTCGACTGTAGAGCGATTGCGCTGGTGACCAGCGCTTATCCGCTTGTGCGGCTTGCTGCCCGGACATTTTGATTAAGCAAGCCAGAGAGCGGCGACACAGCAATCTCATGGTATCTACCGGCACTCTGCCATAAGGTGATTGAGCGCCTGCTTTACAGATGTTCATGTACTGTTTGGAGGCTCCCATCATATCGCCGCGCGCCTCGCACTGCATGCCAACTGTAATGGCTGCAGTTAGAGCTCCAGAATCCTGAGCATAAGTACAGGCTCCTGTCAGCGATAACAGCAGTGATAATGCCGGGCAGAATTTCCTTGAGATCAAGCGAATCACGGTAGCCTCTCCAATCGGTGGCGAAATTCCGACCGCAGTAGTTATGCCCGCCAGAGCTGTGATTTATTCCAATTTTCTTAGATCTGTTGCATTGTAGGTGAGTTTTCGCAGCACTGTCGGAGTCAGTACGGCCTAACATTCAGGTGAATGAAAATAACTACGGCTCGAATTTGTAGCCGACGCCATGAATGTTTCTGAACAAGGGCGGATCACCTTTCTTCTCCAACTTCTGGCGCAGGCGGCTGATACAGGCTACTACGGCGGCTGGAGAAACATCGACCTCTGTTTCCCAAACTCTACTAAGCAGCGCTTCGGCGCTGAAGACCATGTGCGGATTGCGCATAAGGAATTGTAGCAG
>CAZSNX010000150.1:0-287 GCA_964607945.1 uncultured Candidatus Obscuribacterales bacterium | reverse complement strand
CGCGAATTCCCTTGGAAGTAAGCTAATGCTGGTGCCGTCTTTGGTTATATGGTAGGACGTGGGATCGAGCGTAATATTGCGGGCTGTCAAAACTGATCCAAGCAAAGCTTGCGGACGACGTAGCAGCGCATTAACCCGCATTACCATTTCTTTGAATGCGAACGGTTTCGTCAAGTAGTCGTCAGCTCCGGCGCTGAAACCAACTTCTTTATCAGCTAATTTGTCTTTGCCGGTCAGCATTAAGATTGGAGCTGTTCCGCCTTTCGCTCGAAATCTTTTCAGTAGAT
>CAZSNX010000149.1:0-9190 GCA_964607945.1 uncultured Candidatus Obscuribacterales bacterium | reverse complement strand
TCATGAGCCGCCAAAATTTGTTCAACTCCCAGCCGCCCGGCTGGCAATCTTAGTCATGTTTCATTTGGTCTCGAAAACCTTATCGAATCTTGTAATCTGGGCGACCATTGCCTGACTGTTGATAAACTCTTACTCGTGATGGAATAAACAAAAGGTAGTCAGACTGTGAAAACATTAGCTGCTGAAAGCGCTTCCAAACAGGGTACTGGTCGCATAGTCAATGACTTCTCGATCCAGGTCGGGACGGTCAACGGCTCCGGAAGCCAGTCGTCAAACAACGTTTTGATGCGGTCAATCTTCCAAATGGGCATTCCGGTGTCCGGGAAAAACCTATTCCCGTCAAACATCGCCGGACTGCCGACGTGGTTTACGATTCGAGTGAGCAAGGACGGCTATATCGCTCGCAAGAGGGAGATAGACATCCTGGTTGCGATGAATCCGCAAACCGCTCACGAAGATGTGAAATCGCTTCAGCCCGGTGCAGTCTGTGTCAGCCCAGCCGAGATGAAACTCGACCTGGTGCGCAACGACGTCATACACTATCAAGTTCCGTTCGGCGACCTCGCTGCCAAAGCTACCGAGCAGATCAAGCTCAGAAAGCTTTTGACTAACATGATCTACGTGGGCGTTGTCGGTGAATTGCTGGAGATCAATCAAGCCGAGATTGAAACGGCTATCCGCAAACAATTCGAAGGTAAAGCCAAGGTAATTGACCTGAACTTGAACGCGGTCAAGATTGGTCGTGACTGGGCCAAAGAAAGCCTGAAGAAGGTAGATCCCTTCTATGTCGAGAAGATGGATAAGACTGCCGGCAAAATAATCATCGATGGCAATGCGGCTGCGGCAATCGGCTGCATGTTCGCCGGAGCATCAGTTGTTACCTGGTATCCGATTACGCCATCGTCCAGCCTGTGCGAAACCTTGATCGACTACCTCAAGCAATATCGCATAGACGAAAAGACCGGCAAAGCATCCTTCGCCGTCATTCAAGCAGAAGATGAGCTGGCCGCAGTTGGCATGGCTCTGGGAGCCGGTTGGGCTGGTGCCCGTTCGATGACATCGACATCCGGTCCTGGTATCTCCTTGATGGCGGAATTCGTTGGCTACGGCTACTTTACTGAGATCCCAACCGTCATTTTCGATATTCAACGTGTTGGTCCTTCGACCGGTATGCCTACCCGAACATCGCAAGCTGACTTGTTGCCGGCATACTTTCTATCGCACGGAGATACAAAGCACATCACCTTGCTTCCGGGCTCGGTTGAAGAATGCTACGAGATGGCCGGAGCGGCATTCGATCTGGCAGACAGATTCCAAACACCGGTTTTTGTACTAAGCGATCTCGATCTCGGTATGAACAACTGGATGGCCGACCAATTCACCTATCCGGATAAGCCCTTCGATCGCGGCAAAGTTTTGACCGCCGAGCAATTGGCAAAAATCTGCAATATCGAACCATATCGGGACGTCGATGGAGACGGCATCTGCTATCGCACATTGCCCGGCACCAATCATCCGCTGGCAGCCTACTTCACTCGCGGCAGCGGTCACAACGAGAAGGCCGGCTACACCGAACGTCCGGAAGACTATCTCAATTTGATGGACCGGCTCAACAAGAAGTTCGACACAGCCCGCAAGTATGTGCCTAAGCCGACAATCGATCCTAAGCCGAATGCAAAACTCGGCATCATCGCGTTTGGATCGTCTCATTTCGCAGTAGAAGAAGCACGCGACCAGCTGCGCGACGAAGAGAAGATAGTCACAAGCTATCTGCGCTTGCGAGCGCTGCCGTTTACTGAAGAGTTGAGAAAGTTTGTGGAGACGCACGACAGAGTGTATGTTGTCGAACAGAATCGCGACGCTCAATTGAGAGACCTGATCCGCCTGGAAATGCCGGACTTGTCCATGAAGATTATGTCGGTCAAGCATTACAACGGCTTGCCGATCGACGCGCGATTCGTCACTGACGCCATACTCGAGCAAGAGAGGAAAGCATAATGGTAGATAGCGTTACCGCCACCAAGGGCACGGCTGGACCAGCACCAGCGACCAACCGCATCGGTCTGACGCTGGCCGATTACAAAGGCAGCCCGTCAACTCTCTGCGACGGCTGTGGACATGATGCGATCACCAGCCAGATCATCAAAGCGTTTTACGAGCTTGGAGTGGAGCCGCATATGGTGGCAAAACTGTCAGGTATCGGCTGCTCCAGCAAGACCCCGGCTTATTTCTTGAACCGAGCACACGGCTTCAACTCCACCCATGGCAGAATGCCGTCGATCGCAACCGGTGTCGGCATGGCCAACAGCCATCTGATTCAAATTGGAGTGAGCGGGGACGGCGACTCGGCTTCAATCGGAATGGGACAGCTGGTGCACATCCTGCGCCGCAACATCCCAATGGTCTACGTTGTGGAAAACAACGGAGTCTACGGTTTGACCAAGGGTCAATTTTCTGCCACTGCAGATCTCGGCTCTAAATTGAAATCGGGCGTGATGAACGATCTCCCGGCAATCGACCTGTGCGGTATGGCCGTCGAGCTTGGTTGCGGCTTTGTCGCTCGCTCCTTCGCCGGCGATCCCAAACAATTAGTCTCACTGTTGAAAGCAGCTATTTCGCATAAGGGAACAGCATTCCTCGATGTAATCAGCCCGTGCGTGACCTTCAACAATCACGATGGCTCCACCAAGAGCTACAAGTATGCCAAGGAAGCTGAAACTCCGTTGCACGAAATCGGCTATGTGCCGTTTTTCGAGCAGATTGCCGTTGACTATGAGCCCGGTTCGGTTACCGAGGTAAAGATGCACGACGGCTCTCATCTCTTCCTCAAGAAGCTGCACGGCGACTACGATCCAACCGATCGCTTAAATGCGCTGACAACCATCTTCAAGGCCAATCAAGATAAGCAGTTCTTGACCGGACTGCTCTATATCGACGAGAAGAAGCCGGACTTCACCAGCCAGCTCAATCTGGCAGACGAGCCGCTCGCGCTGCTGAAGGAAGATGCGCTGCGTCCACCCAAGGAAGCGCTCGACGAGATCATGAAGTCGTTGATGTAAGAATTAGCTTCGATAGAGCTAAGCGAAAATCAAGATTGAATTGGAAGCAGTCGCCTAATCCGGTGACTGCTTCCAATTTGGCGGTCCAAACCAGCAGGCATATGCTTGCTCCTTACCTTGCTCGAAAGGCTCTCAGGACAATCCGTCCAATGAGTATAAAGCACGCGCGTTTTCGTGCAACAACCGTCCGGCGATATCTAGCGCCTGCGTCTCGCTGACAAAGCGCTCGGCGATCAAATTGTTCAATACCGCCGTTAACGCTCGTCTCCAACTGTATGCGCCATACCAGTGAGATTCCGGGGTGCTATGACCGTCAGTGCCGGCAAGTATCTTCGTAGATGGAGCTTGTGACAATGCCTCCCTGATCATCAGCTCCGCCGATGGTGACACCAAGCTGGCAGACAACGAAAGATCCAAATAAACACTTGGATAAATTGAAGCCAAGTAAGCAGCCTCTCTGACATATGGATAGCAATGCAAAAAGACAAATGCAGCAGCTGAGAAGCAACTGCCTTTAAGCACCGCTCGAAAACAAAGCGGGTTGGAAAGACGCAGGTCGGCATCATCGTCACCAAGCCCGCAATGCAACTGAACAGGCCAACCATTAGCTGCAGCCAGTTCAAATGCTTCCAACAAGAGATAATCGTAAAGCGGGCTCCTAGCAATTCGCCAATCCGGCGACTGGCCGGCAAGTCTCTTTACCCCGTCGAAATCATTTCTTGCGCAATCAGCACCGACCGGCTCAAGCTCGAGTCCACCTCGATAAGCAAGAATGGACTTTAGCGCCACAGTTGGTGGCGAGCCGCTTACGGAAAGTCGCTCGCGAAAGAGCTCGGACAACTCTTCAAATGAAGAAGCTTCACAAATACACTGCTCCAATACACCTTCAATCCGCACGCATCGAAAGACTGAGCGGCCGGACAATTCGGACAGCCGTGCCAGATCGATCATCTCATCGCTTCGGAATCCGTCGTCCACGATCAGCCCGCCGATTGAGACATCGTCCCAGAGTAGATTCAAGTAATCTCGCTCGGACTGCTTCTCTCTAAAATCCAGAATCCCCTCTTCTCCCAACGTGCCTGTTAGTCGAGACAGTTTATCGACCATATCCATGTAGAAAACGGATTTATCCAAATGATCTCGCAACTGGCCAATCGAGCGACTCTCGCTGAAACTCTGCCGCAGAGCAATCGCATCCAACTGCAAAAACCGTTTGAGAAGCGGATGGGCATGATTGTCGATCAGTATGAAATCGTCGAGCTGGATGGTCATACTCGCCTAAAACTTATTGCGGTGTTGCTTCAATTCAAACTCAATCTCTTTGTCCGAGAACGATAGCCACTCCGATCTCTTCACGATTTCGTATGTTCTCATGAATTCTGCTCCGAGAACTTCACGCAACAGCGAGTCCTTGACCAAATTATCCAGCGACTCATTAAGCGTCGCCGGCAGCCGACTGATATCGGCTTTGCGAAGCTCGCTTTCACTCAATGAGCCGGGATCAATTGATACGTCGACGGGAGCGGCTAGCTTTCGTTTCACGCCGTCTAACCCGCAAGCGATCGCAGCGGCCAAGGCTATGTAAGGATTGCAGCTTGCATCAACACACTTGATCTCCAAATTGGTAGTGCCCTTCTCGTCGCCCCAGTAAGTGGTTGGCACACGCACAGCAGCTTCGCGATTCTCATATCCCCAACAAACGAAGGCCGAACTCCAGGAACGAGGTTGCAGGCGGCGGTATGAATTGACTGAAGCGCAGGTCAAGGCAACCAGAGCAGGCAGATGCGCCAGCAGCCCGGCGATGAAAGACTGTCCGAAATCACTCATCTGTCCGGCACCGTATAAAAGGTTTTCTCCGGAATTGGCATCCCATGCAGATAAATGAAGGTGGCAGCCATTGCCGGCCTGATCTGCGAAAGGCTTCGGAGCAAGGCTTGCTTGCAGTCCCTCATTAAAGGCCACGCCACGCAGCGTCTCTCGGTACCAGATGTGCTGATCGGCAGCTTTCAATGCCGGGCTATGCCTGATACTCAATTCGTGCTGGCCATGTCCAAGTTCCGGGTAGTATTGTTCAACTGCAATGCCTTGTCGATCGAGTGCATCAATGAAAGTATTGATGAAATGTCCGGCCCTGTTCATGCCTTCGGTTGAGAAACAAAGCGAACTGTCAATCGGGATGAACTGTCCGTCCACTTCCTTGCCTAGCATAAACTCCGGCTCGAATGCAGCTTGAATAACTACGCCAAGCTGGCGAGCTTCTTCTATCTGTGCCTTGAGCATCGAGCGCGGGCAAAGCTGCCAGTCCGTTCGGTCTTGCTCTTTGAGGTCACAAATCATCGCGGCGGACTGGGCAGCATACGGCAGACTCACAAACGTGGTCAAATCCGGAACAAGCCGCACCTCTCCTGTCGCACCATATCCAGTATCAATCTGCATCAAGTCGAGAAGATTCATCGACATCATGCCTTTAACAAGACCGATACCGCTTTCAATACGGTCTTTGAGACGCTGCGCGGACGCAGTCTTGCCTCTGATGATACTGCTCGTGTCACAGTACAGGAATCGCACCAGACGAATATCGGATGTCTCAACGAATTCCAAGATTTCCGCCAACGTCGAAGGCATTAGGTTACATCACTCCTTGTCTTTGGACTTGTTAACAGTTACGTAGATAGCCATAATCAGCAAGATCAAAACCAGTCCCATCGCCAGCCGCAAAATGGTCCACAGGATTTCGATTATCAAGATCGAAATGATTGTGCCGAGAATTGCAAAGACAAAAGGTAGGACCAGAAAACACAGCAGCCCGCCAACGATCACAATCTTCCATAGCCACCGGCTGAGGACGTCGTCATCACTGGACAACTTCAGCTGCTCGACCTTCGCCTCGTCTCGACCAGCCTGCTTCAGTTCGAGATGCCGCAGGCATGACACTACAAGCTCCTTGTATTCTTGAATCAGCTTGTCCGCAGACAAAACAGCGCTCCGGCAAGAACATGACTCCTTCATTTTAGCTTTGCCACAGCCCCTCAAGACAGCTGAAAAGATTCCCTCAAGCAAGATCGAGTTGAGCGAGGACGAAAGACAAGCAGCTGAACAACACTGGCTGGAACCCCGCTTAAAATTCTTTAATCTTTGTATTTTTAACCGGGCATTATAAAAATGAGAGCGCAACGATGTCAAGAAAAGCCGCTCCGTTTCGATGTCTTGCTCGGAGGGAATGAAGTAATCACCAACCAGGAATGGATGAATACGGTGAGACCATCACGAGTTCTGACTATTTACTGCGCATTGACCTTTGCAGCCGGCGTGGCATTGACCGTTCTAGTAGCCTTTCTGCAGGCCAACGGAGAACTGGGCACGCGCGGCGGTGCAATCGTTACCCTTTGTTGGAACGTTCTTTTCATCTTGATACTGCCTTTGGTGCTCGACTGGAGTGAAAGCAAACATTTCAAAGCACGGTTCCTTAAATTGGAAGAGGTCGCAGCATCCAATCCGGAGTTGGCCTCAGTCCTGTCCGAGCAATGCGAGAAGCACTCGCTGAGCAAGCTCCGCTTGGCAGTCGTTGATACACCATCCGAAGAAGTGTTCAGCTACGGACTGGCCGGCAGTAATCCGCGCCTGGTGGTTTCGGGCACTTTTTTCAACGAGCACGAAAAGTCCCGCATGGTTCCCAGTATCGAAGCCGAACTTTCTCGGGTGAAGGCTCAAGGGCAAACAGTCATCTTTCTGCTCTTCACTGTGCTTCAAGTTGCTTTGCAGCATTTGCTGGCACCACTGCTCCACATTTAGTGCCACCTGACACTAGCAGCATTCCATAATAATCGGCGAAGTAAGCCGTCAGTCCAACAAAGCTCCGAATGATGCACCCGGATTACCAAGAGTGACAACCATCGATTTACTTCCGGGGAGCTGACAACGCAATCAGCGTTTGTGCTCACCTTCTTCGAATACTTCTGCTTGAAAGGTGTCGTATTTGCAGCCTTCCTTCCAATCGTTGTCCGTCAACCCCGCCTTCTTGGACAATTGTGTCAGAGTTTCAGGCAGGTTCCAGCCGAATTCGGTCGGAACAAACGGCAGGAAGACTGACTGACGGCCTTCTTTCATCAAAACTATCCCGTCGCGGCCTAATACGATATCGTGATACGAACCTACCCGGCGCGGTGGCGTAAGGACACTCACCTCTATCTTGATCTTATCGAGCTCGTCCGGCTGCACTGAATAGAATCGATAATCGCGCGAGCAGGCTGAAATTGCGTTATCGATTACCGCCCGATACAACGGCTTCAAGGGCCAGATGTAGCCGATGCAGCCTCTCAGCTCACCTTTGCTTTCACGCCCGGAATGCACAGGCGCTCCCAGCGAGGCAAACTTGTTTAACGTTACGAAAACTCCCAGGCGTTGCTTCATCGCTTCTGTGATCTGAACCTTAAGTTCGTCGACTGTCGGTTCACGTTTTTCACGCACAAAAATTTCGACAGTCGCCCGCGCAATCTTGAGGAGCGACTCCCTTTCCGCGTGAGTCAGATGGATAGTCTCAGTAGCCTTAAACGACGTCTCCGGATGCTCAGGCCAGCTGCCTCCGCTAAAGGCAATTGCCATGTAACTTACAGAGTTGTCCTTATCTTCAACGCCGGTGTCTTGAGAAGTGCAGTACTTCAACAATGTTCCTTTAGCCTTTTCAGGAAGCATGGCAGCAAGCACGGAGCAAGGGAAGAAACCACAGATGGTGTCTTTTGTTTCAGACTCGAACTTGAGGAATTCCTCAACATCCTTGCAGCTGAGAATTTGAAAGGCTTGACTGTCGAGCTTGCGAACATTTTCCCTGACATCACTCTTGAAAGGTTGATAGTCATAACGTGGTCCGTAGTGAGTAAAATCAGAACTCACTACAACGATGTCATCTTTGGATACGAAGCCCTTCAAAATCTCAGCCAGCTGCCTGATGTCGCTTTCATCGGCAAGCACGCCGATTACTATCGGCACAATCCTCACATCGCCAAACAACTCGCGAACAAAGGGAAGCTGCATTTCAAGCGAATGTTCGACTCGATGAACTTCAGCTGCTTTGGAGAAAATCGGATAACTCTTGAGCTCTTCAATCAGATCTTTGTCAACTTCCAGATCGCCAAACGGTGTTTGAAAGGTCACTTGCATCGGTAGTGCAGCACCGTGAAATCCGACATGATGGCTTGGTCCCAGCAAGAAAGCTCGCTTAACTTTCTGTCCCTGCAAAAGCTTGTATGCGTATGCCGCCGCCTGACCTGAAAATTGATAGCCGGCATGCGGTGCGACAACAGCCAAGATCGGATGTTCGATCGGCGGATTTTGATCGGTCAGGCTCGATACGCTCTTGCTATCAACCTGTGGTTGAGCGTTGGAGAGAAATTGCTGCAACTGTAGTTTGAGACGATCTGGGTCGGCATCATACCAGCTGCCCGCATACATCGTTCGGCGGATTCCCTCGAGAACCATCTGCGCTTCTCCTGCTGTACAAACTAATATCGATGCGGCTAGAGCGGACATTACCGCTATTCCCAACAACTTCGCCAGCGACACCTGTCCGGTCACTGAGCCGGAGTTTCCGTATTGGTTTCAGCTGGAGCACCACCGGCTGGTGCATCCGAACTGGCTGGTGTATCTTGACTGGCAGCCGGTGAACTTGCTGGCTGCAGCTTGGGAGGCTGGATCGGATCCAGGCGCCCGGACAAATTGGAATTTGAATCTCCGTGAGGATCGTAGGTAGAGTCGAAGTTAAATGTGATGCGAACAGTGGGTGTGCTCTGCGCCGGCAGGGGCTCCAGCGGTTGCGCTTGACTAAACGCCGCGCTGGCTGCACGCTCTGCCACCTCACCTTTGGGATTGCTCGTCACGGTCACATCAGAAACCGATCCGTCAGCACTCACTACCGCTTGCAAAACGACATGAAACTTGCCAGGCGGGTAGTCCCAGTTATTGACAATCTTTCCCCGCAAGCGCGAGATATAGGCAGTATAAGCACCGCTCAAGTCTACCGACTTAGCCGCCGGCGGGCCGGGTTGTGCGGCTTTCTTGGCCGCCGGCTTCCTGGCCGGAGCAGCACTCAGCTCTGATGCCAGCATCGTGTTGCCGACCAGCGCTAAAGTCAAAAT
>CAZSNX010000148.1:0-9192 GCA_964607945.1 uncultured Candidatus Obscuribacterales bacterium | reverse complement strand
AAGCGGTAGTTCCAGACAATGTGCCGCTGGCCTTCGATCTGTCAATTTGGCCGAGAGGTGCCGGAGCTTAGTGCTCGTCAAAGCCCCCCACTTGTCAGTCGCTGTGTATGCTACTTCCTCGATCGAGAAGCGTTGATGACATGTGGCAATTATTTCCTTATGAGCCCTTAGCTGCTTGGGCAGCTTACCATTGATCGCTGTCACACTGGAGACGAAAGCAAAGCCTGTCAATTAGTCTAAGACTCTTTGGGGCTCAATGTTAAGCGTTGCACGCACCTGATTAAGCCTTAAGGCTTGTGGGAATGGAATGAAATGACTGATTCCATTAGCGACCGCATCTATTGCAGCTGCACCGGCTCCTTTGTATTTCCAAGCGAATGTGGATGGCAACAAACAGTGGAGGAGTTGCGCTAAAGTTGATGGGTGGGCGTCTTGGCACTCAGTCGATGCAGAGCAAAGGTCTATGGCGCGATGGCAAGAATTTTGCTGGTTGACGACGATCACTTTCAGCAAGACACTGCAAAACAGTGGCTTGCTGTCGAGGGACACTCGGTTGAGTGTGCCCTTACCGGAGGCGAAGGCTGGGAGAAAATGATCAGCGGCGAATTCGATCTCGTAATTCTCGACTGGGATCTACCAGATATTCAAGGAATTGACATACTCAAGAGATTTCGCGCCGAGGGGATGACAACCCCTGTCTTGCTTTTGACCGGTCGATTGGCGGTGGATAACAAGATAGAAGGGCTTGATTACGGCGCTGATGATTATTTGACCAAGCCTTACCACGGCAAGGAGTTAGCTGCTCGAATTCGTTTGGCGTTGAGAAAGCAGGAGTTACAGCCAGCAGTTGCAAAACCATTGGGAGTCGGCAATGAGGATGTGCTTAAGAGAGCCGATCTTGCCGGTACGACACTTGCCGCTCGCTATGAGGTTATGAGTATTCTCGGTGAAGGTGGTGTGGGCCTTGTTCTGAAAGCAAGGCATTCTCATCTGGATAAATATATGGCAATCAAGATGATCCAACGGACGGAGCTAAAGGAGGAGACAGCTGGTCGCTTCGAGCAAGAAGCCCGGCTGGTTAGTCGACTCTGTCACCCCAATATTGCCGCTGTCCACGATTTCGGGATTACCGAGCGAGGACAACCCTACATGGTGATGGAGTTCGTCGAAGGTACCGGGCTGCTTCAGCTCTTAGAAGCTCATGGTGGACTTCAAGTCGAGCAAGCTCTGGCTATAGCGATGCAGATCTGTGATGGAATGTCACACGCTCATGGATTGGGAATAGTTCACAGAGATCTCAAGCCGGCAAATGTCATGTTGAAGGAGAGCAAAAGCGGTGCTTGCGAGGTAAAAATTCTCGACTTCGGATGTGCAAAAGTGAGAAGCTTTAATGAGCAGAAGAGATCGCAGGTAGTAAGTAGAGTTGGCGAAATACTTGGTAGTCCTCCTTACATGAGTCCGGAACAGATCCAAGGCAATCCTGTCGATGGACGCACCGACATCTATTCGCTGGGATGTCTTCTCTACGAAACGCTGACAGGGTGTGTGCCCCATATCGGAAAGGATTCGATTGAAACCATGGTAAAACATCTCCAGGAGGACCATATACCACTGACGAAAAGTCGTCCCGATCTAAACTTTCCCAACGACCTGGAGCGAGTAATTGCCAAGGCTCTGGAAAAAGAGCCGGAACAGCGCTATCAATCCATGAGTGATTTCAAAAGTGATCTTGACGCCGTTATGCTTCACGCCCGCGGCAATGAGCGCTCCGAGAAAATGGAGTGAATGGATTACGAATAGGATTTGGGTAGAAACTGGTATCAGGTGTCATGGCTAAGACTTGATCTGACATTCAGTAGTTTAGAGAGTCGACTCAGGCTGGGCTGAGTGCATTGCTTGTGCGGTAGTCGGAATTGTAAACCAGAACGTGCTGCCCGTTCCTTCAGTGCTGTCAATGCCAATCGATCCGCTGTGCGCTGCTACAATTTCCTTGCAAACAGCCAGTCCTAGTCCAGTGCCACCAAACTGCCGACGCCCAGCCAGGTCTACTTGTTGGAAGCGTTGAAACATTTTGTCCAAATATTCAGCGGGAATTCCCGGTCCCTGGTCTTTCACTCGCACTAGAAGCGATGATTCGTCTTCGACAATTTGTACTTCTATCACGCTATTGTCAGGCGAGTACTTCAACGCATTCGACAATAGGTTTACCAAAACTTGCACCAGGCGGTCGCCATCAGCATACACCTCAACCTCTGTTGTTGGAACATTTAGTTTGATATTTTTGCGATCCGCTAGAACTTTGAGAGTCTGAACGGATTGTTCAAAGACATAAGCTATTGGTGTAATCTCAAAGTGCATCTTCATCTTACCGGATTCAAATTTTTCGATATCAAGCAAATCGTTAATCAGCCGCATCAACCTATCGATATTGCTTTGGCATCTCGACACAATCGCCAGCACCGGTTCTGGCAGGTTGAATCCCATTCTTGGTTCTTCGAGCAATCCTAATGATCCAACCACTGACGTAAGCGGCGATCTGATGTCGTGCGTGATCATTGCCATAAATTCCTGTTTTTCGCGTGCGGCGCGAGTGATTGTTTCGGTCATGTCATGGAAAACGCTATCGAGGTGCGCAATCTCGTCGTCCCCTCTAAGTTGCGGAACAAGTGGCTGTCCACCGGCAAAACGCTTTGTGTTTTCGACCAGTATTGCCAGTCTGCGCAAGGTATCCTGGTTGAAGTAAAGATAGAGACAGACAGCCAGCGCCACGCTTGTCACAGTGGCAAGTATGAGAGCCCATTTGAGCACTTGTCTGGATTGCTCGGCTGCCAGGGAGCTGGAGTGCTCTCTGGCTCGGAAAACTGCAGACATGGTTTTCATGCTGGCTGAAATCTTCTCTCCCAGTTCCTTCACTTCGCTCAGGTATTTGAAAGTTGAGCTCACATCGCGCTGTCGGGCAGCTGCTCTTGCTTCGTCAAGATAGGCCAGTCCTCTGGTTGTTGTCTCTTCCATTAGCGTCAAAGCCGGTGCTTGTAATGAGTCTCTATCTAGGAGCATATGCAATGTTCTAAACTCCTCGGGAACTTGATCTGCTGCTGACCTGTAACGTTGCAATTGCTCGCTCCTTCCCAGCAGTCCATACAAGTAGAGTGCGTAACTTGCTTCAGTCATGAGCATGATCACAGCGTTAATGTGCTGGCTTACCGCTCTTGCATATGCTTCCTTCTTCAGCTCTCTCTCGGTCTGTTCAAGTGTTACGAAGAGAAATCCGAACGAAACTAGTTCGAAAATTAGTGGCACGGCAATCAGAATCAAGCCTTTTTGTGAAAGCTTGAGCGTCTTGTCGGAAGTCGACATGTTTTTGCACGAAAGCAATAGTGCTGATAATTTGTTCAAAAAAATGTCGTCTCTTTCACGATTTGATGGGGATTGATATCTCGATCGATTGCACTTAAGTGTGCGCTGGACGCGTAACCAATTGCAGAAAGTTGTGGACGGATTTGAAACGGCGCGAGCAAGCAACCAATGGTCGTAAGGATGACGTGTCTGCTTCGTTATCCTCGATAAAGTTGGGGGAACACTTATGCTGTAACACTCAAGCCTGTGCCGGAGTAATTTATTCTTTCCCTGCTCTGGTAGGCTGAAAACCCCCGTTGGGAATAAGAAGGATACCCAGATTTCGGACACAGTTAACCCGCCGGTTCGGGGAGGATGAAGGCGCAGCATGGCCAGTGGCATTCGAGCGAAAGCGGTACTGTTGGTGGCTGTGCTGTCAAATGTAAGCGCGCTCTGCTCTTACGCCATGGCTGCTGAAGAGGATCAACGCTTTTCCGAAGAGAATTGGACCAGGTACAACCAAAAGGCTGCAATGGCGGTTAAGATTGGCTCGCTTGAACAAGCCGATCGCTACTGCAAGCAGGCATTGTCGGAAGCTGGTAAGCCTGGTGGAGACCAGGAATGCCTGGTCGATTCGTTGCGAACTCTTGCTGGTATTTCGATGAAACGAGGGAATCTGACAGAAGCGGCAGCACTTTATGAGCGCTGCCTGGCTCAGATGCAGAAGCAATTTGGTAAGGAAAGCCAGCGGCTGGATCAGGTGCTCGACCAACTGTCTTCCATATATCGACTGCTAGGAAGGAATTCACAAGCAGAAGAGATGATGAGTAGGCTGCTAGCTCTTCGGGAGAAGACCCTTGGCCCAGAAGATCCCAAGCTCCTATCCACGATGCACTATCTGGCTGATGTTAAGGCGCGCTTGCGTCGAGTTGCTGAAGCGGAGAAGCTTGCAAGGCGTGTTATGGCTATTCGGGAAAGGCAACAAAGTTCGGCAAACCTTGCTGTGAGCATTGAATTAGTTGCTGAGCTTTTGTCAGCTCAAAAAAAGTGGGAGGAAGCGGAGCGACTTTACAAGCGAGAACTGGAAGTCCTGCTCAAATCAGCTCCAGGAAATGCTGCATGGATAGTTGGTTTGTACAGACAGATCGGGCGTTGTGAGATGGCGCAAGAGAATTTTGCCGAGGCCGAGCCGTATCTCCGCAAGGGTTTGGAGTTGCTGGAAAAGCAGAAGTGGAAGAAGGATGGCGACATCAATAGTATTGTTCAACCGCTAGCAAGGTCTCTATTGTGTCAGAAGAAGTTTGCCGAGGCGGAAGTCATCTTCAAAAGAAGACTTTCGCTCGAAGAAAAAATCGCTGGCGAAAGTTCGCCTGGTGTTGTGCGAACGCTCGAACGATTATCAGAGCTCTACAATCAATGGGGAAAGCCGGCAGAAGCGAAAAAATGCTCTTTAAAAATTCAATCAATTCAGTCTAAGGGTAAAATCCATTCGGTGATTCCAGCTCACTAGCGGCTTAGCGAGAATTCTGAGACAGACCGACGAAATCGTCATGAAATTAACCACAAGCACGGTCGTGATCCAAATCGGTTAACTGGATGGAAATTGGCACATAGAGACCACCCACTGTTCCTGCTAAAATCATTGCCTGTCGGGAAGAATCGTGGAGGTTAAGCAATGGTTGGCGACTGGATTTCAATTAACTCAGCCGACGGTAAAACATTTAAGGCGTACCGATCTGCTCCGGTTTCTACACCATCAGCAGCTGTACTCGTAATCCAAGAAATTTTCGGGGTCAACCCCTGGCTACGCTCTGTAGCTGACTGGCTGGCACAAAATGGCTATCTTGCTGTCGCTCCAGATCTCTTCCACCGTCAAGAACCGAATGTAGAGCTCACAGACAAATCCGAAAAGGACTGGGAAAAGGCCTTTGCCTTGTATAAAGGCTTTAACGAAGACAAGGGAGTTGAAGACCTTAAAGCCACTCTCGAGACAGTATCCTCATTGCCGCAATGCAACGGACTGGTCGGCACACTCGGATTTTGCCTCGGCGGAAAGCTCGCATATCTGATGTCAGCTCGTTCCAAAAGCGTATGCAATGTAAGTTTCTATGGCGTCGGCATTGAGAACAACTTACAGGAAGCTGTACACCGTCCGCTTTTGATGCACATAGCGCAAAAGGATGCTCATGTTCCTCCGGAGGCGCAAGCTGCAATTCACCGCTCGCTAGGCGCAAACTCCCTAGTCAATATCCAGGTCTACGAGGGCGCCGATCACGCTTTTGGACGTCCGGGCTCTCAGCATTATGACGAACGACTGGCAGAACTCGCGCGTCAGCGTAGCTTGGAATTTCTCAAGCAGCAGCTCACAAGCGAAGTGGGGGCGATCCGTTAGTGCGGTCTCTTCTTCCCCTGAAGAACTACAGTTGCTTGAATGATACCAATGGTAATACCGCTTCCGGCGCTCCGGGCGTACCGACAACTAAGAACCGTCTCAGATCGTTGGCCGTAATTCTTGCCTCCTCAGTCTGCGTACTTTCCCAAATGGCGCCAGTTGCTGCCGGAGGACTGCCAGCTCTGCGGACGGAGAGCCCGCAATCGGATCATTCGAATCAGCTACCCGCTCCTTCACCAGTACCGAGCTCTAATCCCACTAACCCTGAACAGCAGTCTACTGCGACTCCCCAACCTCAATCACAGCAGTCTCCTCCGGTTATGCTCCAGGGCGGCATCGAACATTCGGAGCGCTTGCAACCAGTCGCACCAGAACTACAAGCAGGAGCAATCTACAACGAGCAAACCTTGCCACCAATCGAACCGAACAATGATTGGTATTGGATTCCGTTCTGGTATGCCGGTCTCAAGCACGTCGACACCGAAACCGTCCTTCAAGATTATGATTTCAGGACCGGAAATGTCATAAGACCGGATCGAGTCATTATGAATCGGCAGGATCTGGCAATCGGTTTCCAACCTGACCGCAATGGGCAAGTCTGGGAGTTCAAGAGAGCACCTTATCGCACCACCGTTGAAGGCGAGAAGGTACTTTCAGTCATGATGGTCCGCAACCGAGATCCACTGGCTGTTTCGCAAGATCGCGTTGTTGTGCGGCTGGTCCAAACATGCCTCACAGTAGACAAATTCTCTCGTCAGATTCTCAAATCAGAGCAAATGGAACAGCTCAATACCTACACTCCGTCAGCTCCCGGTGTAATGAACTTGCAAAGTTCTATCAAGTCTTTCGGACCGGATGGCTCTCCAACAGTAGAGGAGCAGAGTTCACGAGTCGTAGTCGATCGAGTTCCATTCCAACCAATTGACTTTTACGAAGGAAAGGACATGCGGACCTTGTTCAGCCAATTTATGCAGTCTCATGGTTATGGAAATCTGCTGCCGGACAGTTTGCAGCCACGGGCGAATCAATAATCGGTTCGCTAAAGAATATTGACGGCGCGCGCCGCCAGCAAGGCAATTATGGCCAGCGACACCGAGGCTTGGATCATCATCAAAACTTTTGCCCAAGGCGAAAGCACCGGTGTGTCGGTGGGCGAAAGGGCGGTACTCGTGTTGAAAGCAAGGAATAGATAATCTATAAACGCCGGCGACCAATTCTCCTGCTTCATCAACTTGCGCATTCTGTCATCCAGAGTCATTGCGGGAAACAGGAAAGCACCATCGGAATGTCCGGGCTCCCTGTCTCGCATGTGCGGGCCGCCTGCGTCCAGTCGCCAATACCAGAGCGCAAACACCAAGATGTTAGTCATCCACAAAGCCGCAGCCGAGCGCAAAAGCGCTTCCGGCGTCTCGACATGAGCAGGAATCGCCAGAACCAGTGCCACCAGCGAGCGCAGCAATGCAAAGGTGATTACGCCGAGAAGACAGTATCCAAGAACCTGGCTCAACCGCTGAAATCCGCAACGGAAAGCTATGCGACTTGGAATGAGCAGTGCAACAGCCAGGGATATTCCCACCCAACGAGGATGCAAAGCTAAGGAATCAGGCAGCGCATAGTACAGACCGCCCACCGCCAAAAGCGCTATTAGCGGCGGCCAGAGCGGTTCATGTTGTACTTGGGCAGACGATTTTACCGACTCTGCTTTTTCGTTCATAGCCTGTATTTTAGAAGCCGAAAACTGGAGCCTCAAAAGGCCCCAGTCTATCTAGCTTGCTTTTCGGTGTTTCTTAGTACGGTGAACAATCGGTCCATGATTAGAATCGATTGGCCTTAACAGCGCTCTAAATACGCCTAAAGCCGTTAGCCCGGGAGTTTAGCCCTTGCCAACCATCTTCTTCATGCCATTTCCCATCGCCTTCAAGCCTTGGCCCATCTTCTTGAAAGGCCAGACAATAGCAGAACCAACTTTCTTTGCGCCTTCTTGCATCTTATTGTCCGCCGCGAAAGCCGCATTGGCACTAGACAGCAATACGATCGATGCCGAAAGCAAGGTCAGATACTTCTTCATATGTAACTCCAATAATTTGAGCAGCCTGTTTGGCCATAGAATTAATAACATAGAGGCTGAACAATCACATTAAGAAATAGTTCCCGCATCTGGATCTTTTCGACTGGGTTCAGCCACCGAAACGCCGACCGCACAATCAGCATAAACACCAATCGTAGACTTAGATACGGAGTAGATATCTCACTAACGTTCGGTCTCCTCCTTGAAACACATTCTTGCTGTGCTAACATTTGTGTCCCAATGTCATTCTACGCCTGTTATCGAAATCCGCGCTAGTATTTCGAGCGAACCATTTTCAGGCACCCGCGAAGGATCTAATGAGCTCAACTCTTCAATCTCCAAAATCGAAGCTCGATCGCCAATGGCGCTCGTACATCAACGGACGCTTTCACGCTAGCAACCGAAGCAGGACGCTCTTAAATCCAGCAGATGGTCAAACTCTCTGTCACGTATCTGAAGCAACTTCGCAGCAGGTACAAGAAGCAATCTTGTCGGCACGCAATGCGTTTGATAACGGTCCCTGGCCGCGCTTAAGCGCACAGGAGCGCTCGCAATTTCTCCATAGATTCGCAAACGAGATTGAAGAACGGGCGGACGAACTCTCGACTGTAGAAACACTCAATGCTGGAAAGCCGCTCCGTGAGTCACGCTTCGACGTCAGCGATGCGTCATCCTGCCTTCGCTACTACGCCGGTCTGATCACTAAGCCGCTCGGTCAGACAGTAGATGTACCAGCGCCTTCGAGCACTAGCATCGTTCGAGAGCCGATTGGAGTGTGCGGGCAAATCATTCCGTGGAATTATCCGATTCAAATGGCGGTCTGGAAACTGGCTCCCGCTTTGGCTGCTGGCAACACCTGTGTTCTAAAACCAAGCGAATTCACTCCGCTGACGGCACTTATGCTGGCAGAGATACTGCACGAACTTGACTTGCCTCCAGGAACAGTCAACATCGTACTGGGAGATGGTCCTAGCGCCGGGCTTCCAATCGCTGAAAGCAGTCTTGTCGACAAAATAGCCTTCACCGGCAGCGGCAAAACAGGAAGATTGGTAGCACAAGCAGCACTCGGCAACTTAAAGAAAGTGACATTGGAGCTTGGTGGAAAGTCTCCAATGATTGTCTTCGACGACGTGGACATCGACACTGCAGTCGACTACGCACTTTACGCAATTTTCTGTCATGCCGGTCAAGTCTGTTCAGCCGGATCAAGATTCATCGTTCACAGCCGCATATACGACCAGTTCGTTTCGAAATTCGTCGACCGAAGCAAGAAAATTAAAGTCGGACCTGGATTAGATAGCCAAACAGAGATGGGTCCTCTCGTCAGCGAGCAGCACCGCAATCGAGTGCTGGAGTACATCGAAATCGGCAAACGTGAAGGAGCCAATCTGGTAGT
>CAZSNX010000147.1:854-9237 GCA_964607945.1 uncultured Candidatus Obscuribacterales bacterium | reverse complement strand
AGCTCTGCGAGCATGTAAAGGCGCGGAAGGAGCGAGTCGTTGTGATTCTTGATCGCCTTGCGAATCTGCTGGCGGCAAGCTGAAAACTTCCCGGTGTCGGCATACAGTCTGGCCAGGCGCAGGTTCATCCGGAATGACTCCGGCGAACTTTCGATTGCTTTCTTCGCTTCTTCAATCGCCTCATCTTGGCGGTCCAATCGCCAAAGCGTCTCAGAGCGGAGTTGATGCACGCCGGCAGCGACGACACTCTGCCTCAGTAGCTTCGTGTCGACCCAGGATACCGGAAACGGGTGCTTGTACAGGGCATCTGCTTCAGCCAGATACTTATTTGCCTCGTCCAACTTGCCATCTTTAGCGCGCAATTGGGATACGAAGTAATCTTTGTTCATCTCGAGAAAGGCAAAGGTCGATCTACCCAAATCAAGGAGGATCAGAACCATGAAAACAACGCCGAAAGATTGCACGAAGGCGGCACCCTTTAAGTCCTTTGTTTCCAGGCGCTTGTCAAAACGGCGATTGGTCTTCAAGCCCGGACTCTTCAGCCTGATCGACTCGACAAGCTTTCTTTGGTCATCGGTCCGCACTGTTCCAATCGGTATCTTCGCGAGTAAATCGGCTTCCCGCGCCTCTTTGCCGCAGATCATCCGGGAGCGAACGAGCAGATTACCCAGAAAAGTCAGGAAGAGCTCATCAATCGCTTCCCATTTCATATGCCTGGCGCCGAAAGTAACGCCAAAAGTTGAAGTACTCACCAATCGCCAGTAGACTGCCGGTGGACAGCCTTTCCAGATTGGCGAGAAGAATATGCAGCCATACTTGCTTTCGACTGCCAGCAATAGGAAGTGGCTGAAAATGCCAGCACAGACAATCGCTGGAATGCCTAACATTGAAAGGTCCCAATCGAACCAAAAGTCACTGCTGTACAGAGTTATAAAAAAACTTTCGAAGACTAAGAAAGTCGTACATATTAATTTTAAGCCACGAATATTGAAGGTAGTAGGGAGCGTTTGGTAGACCGGTTCGTGGCTAGGCGATGGAGGCTTTTCAGCGGTTGTTTCGGAACTTTCCGGTTGGGTCATGACAGTACTCGATAGGTATACGGAAAGGTTGCCTTATTTTGTAATCTGAATTATTCACTGCTAATCTAGTGGTCAAACAATAATCAGATTAAGCCTTAACTGTTCGAGAAATTTGCCGGTGCGCTCATTAGCTGGTGAAATCGAGCAATCTTTGCTGTGTTCGAGTGATAAATGGACCTTTGTCTTCGGGGCGTCTAAAGCTAAACGTAGCTCATCAAATTGACATTCACCGGCAGACCTCTTAACATGTTCCGAGGTCTTAGGAAGGTAGCATGGTCAACACTTTCACCGATTATGGTCAACAAACGTCGCAGTCCGGGGCGGTCAACTCCGTCTGCACTTCATCTGCGGTTTCCGGGAGCAGTAGCATCAAGCAGCCGCGCATAGTAGTGACTATGCCCGCCTACAATGCAGCCAAGACGCTTTTGAAGACCTTTGATGAAATTCCCAAAGGATTGGTCTCTGAAGTCATTCTGGTTGACGATTGCAGCAAGGATGATACCGTCGCAGTTGGCAGCACTCTCGACATCAAAGTTATCCGCCACCCACATAACGTCGGTTATGGTGGCAATCAGAAAACCTGTTATTTGGAGGCTTTGCGCGACGGTGCTGACATAGTAATTATGCTGCATCCTGATTATCAGTACGATCCCCGCAAGATTCCCGAGATGGTAGCACCAATCTTGAACGGCACCGCCGATATCGTGCTGGGATCTCGATTCCTCGGTGGCGGCGCGCTTAAGGGCGGAATGCCTGTCTACAAGTTCATTTCAAATCGCTTTTTGACCACCATGCAAAACATGGTGCTGGGCACGAATCTCTCGGAGTTCCACACCGGCTATCGCGCCTACAGCAAGCGGTTCCTAGAGCGCGTGCCCTTCTTGCGCAATTCAATCGCCTTCGTATTTGATGCGGAGATACTCTGTCAGGCTGTGTATTTCGGCTTTAAGATTGCTGAGATTCCAGTTGAGACGCGTTATTTCCCTGAAGCGTCATCGATCAATTTTTGGAACAGCGTCAAATACGGGCTAGGTGTGCTCGGGTCTTTGGTCAAGTTCGTGTCCGCAAAGTCCGGTATGGCGAAGAGCCCGTTGTTTAGGCCCTAAGCAGATTTCTAGACGGGCGCAGTTTACTCGAGTCAGGCATGCCATGCCATGCCTAGGGAGCTTCGTACAGGCGCAAATGCAAGGCATGCCTGAGATCGGTCTGCCGGCTCAAGCGGAAATGTTTGGGAATCATGTCCTTGACGGCTTCACCTTCCTGGGCCGTAATCAGCCAGAATCGCTTATACCCGTTTAGCAAGCCGGCCAAGTGCTCGGCTCCCAATGCCGGTGACACGCCGAATTGCAAGCGCGGCACGGAAAGATACCGGTCTAGGCAGACGATATCGTAATACTGGCTGACAAGGAGCGGCTCATCGGTTTTTACCTGACTTTCGACGAGCGCGGCCATCTCTTTCCATGGTTCGCGTTGCGTCAGCATATGACCGTAGGCATTGTTGATGAATGCACAGGACAGGTGGAGGGCAAGTAGGGCCGGACCCCAGCGACGCACCACCATCAGTGCAGACATTCCATATCCGGACAGAAGATAGATTGCCGGGGCAGTGGCGGTGAGATAGCGCGCGATCTCTACGACCTTGTGTCCTTCCATAACGTCGATTAGCCACACCATCAATGGTGGCATCAGCGCCCACATCCAAATAAACTGCTTGCAGAATGAAAGATGCAGATTGCTCGCAGTTGTGGATTGCAGCTTTCTTGCAAGCGGTGAGGCCGCAGCTATTAAAGTAGCCGATGTTAGGTAAATTGGTATCGCATATGCAACCACCTGCTTGCCTGAGAGAAAGACCAGCCAGTTAAACGGAATTCTAGCTATTAGCGCCCAGAACGGCCACCAGAGGCTTGGTTGGCGAATGACGTAGAACGACTCGGTTCTGGCTGCCGCCGCTTGGCGGAAGAGGTCGAACCAGGGCAGCCATAAGACCAAAACGGCGGACCAGGCAAGAGTCAAAATAAAAAAGAGTTTGAGATTGCGGTGACGAAAGCAGATCCAGAGACCGTACAGCCCTTGAAACAGAACGACGAAAAGCGCCGTGTAATGGCTGTTGATTAGTGCCCAGGTCGATATGGCATAGACGACCGCCAGCACGGCCAACTCAAAAGGTAATCGGGAATTCTGCTCGGCATCGGCACTTGGCGCCAGGTGAATACTGCGCTCGGCCAGCACCCGCGAACACAACATCAGCAGTGTCGCGCCTGAAAGTGTGGAGGTGAAGAGCAAGAGCCCGTACATTCGTGCTTCTTGGGCGTAATGTATGTCGAACGGCGAGACGGCAACTAAAAGCGCCGTAAACAGAGCGGGCCGCCAGCCGAAAAAATAGCGGGAGCTCACGTAAAGGATTAAGAGCGAAAGCATGGAAAAGAGGGTCGAAAGACTGCGAGCGGCAAAATCGCTTTGTCCAAAGGCTGTCAGCCACCGATTGAGCAAGATTGCATAAAGCGGGGGGCAGAGCGGATCGACCTTGCGAAAGTTGGAAAGTACAGTACCGATGGATTGGGGCGGACCGAACTTGAAGAGAAAGGGAGCGCTTGGAGTTTTCGTGAAATCTGGCATCGGTTCGGCGACAGTCTCGCTGAATGTCTGATACGACTCATCCAGCCATAAGCTGTCAAAAGTGATTCCGCTCAGGCGCAACGCTGCTGCCAGCACGAGAACGGAGAAAAGTGCGATGATTTCTTTGCTTGTCAAAACGGTGAGTTTCTCTGTACTTCTCAGTGATTTGGTCTACGTTTAATACCGGCCAGGCTCGGGAACATAAACCCCGGCAACAATGCCAGCGTTCTTGCCTCGGCGTCGGTCAGCTCAGATTATATGGGCGCTGGACAAGGATCGGCAGTGATCGTGACGTCAATTTGAAGGGTAATTCTCATGGCTCTGGTCAAAAAAGAAATCGGTGAGCTGCTGGTCGATAACGGGCTGATCACGCAAGAGGAATTGGCTCTGGTTCAGGCGGAGCGTCAGAAGACCGGTGAGCCGATCAGCTTGATCTTGTCGAGGCTCGGGCTGGCTACTGAAAACCACCTCAAGAACGCACTGGAGCTTCAATACGGCGTCAACTACGTTTCACTCTCGAAGACCGAAGCCGATCCTGATGTTATGTACGTGTTGCCTGAATCCGTAATGCGCCAGTACCAGGTGGTTCCGATCACCAGGCAGGGCAACCGCTTGACATTGGCGATGGTCAATCCCAACAATTTAATTGCTCTTGATGACGTCAAGTACAGGTTGAAAGGCATTCAAGTTAAGCCGGTTGTTTGTACCGAAGATGATTTCCAGCACTTTATGGAAACCATCTATGCCAAGCGTCAGGAAGAACTGGTTGAAGAGACGTACGAAGAGGCTGATAAGAGCTTCATTGAAGCCGATGTCGACCTAAGCACGCTCGATGTGATGGCTGAATCGGACGAGGACGTAAACGATCTCGATCTTGCCCGCCAAGCACAGGACGCACCAATCGTTCTTCTGGCCAACCAGATTCTTGCTAAAGCGATCAAGCGACGCTGCTCTGACGTGCATATCGAGCCGCAAGAACGCGAAGTGACCGTGCGCTACCGGCTGGACGGTGTAATGTTCATCGATCGGCGATTGCCGAAAGCAATCTTAGCGGCGCTTGTTTCTCGCTACAAAATCATGGCCGATCTCGATATCGCAGAGCGAAGAGTGCCGCAAGACGGACGGATTCGTGTGCGTTTCTCCGGGCGAGATATCGATTTCCGGGTCTCAACCATTCCTGCCAAACATGGCGAAAAAGTGGTTATGCGTATTCTCGATAAATCCAACACTACGCTCGGGCTAGACAAGCTCCTTACCGAGCTGGACATTTTGGAAGTCGTCAGGGAGATGATCAAAAAACCTTACGGCATCTTGTTCGTCACCGGCCCAACCGGCTCCGGAAAGTCCACCACTCTTTACTCCGCTCTGGCGGAACGCAATACTCCCGAAGTCAATATCGTCACCGCTGAAGACCCGATTGAATACGACATGAACGGCATCACTCAGGTGCAAGTGTTGAGAGAAAAGGGCTTGGATTTCAACCGGATCTTGCGAGCATTCCTGCGGCAAGACCCAGATATCATGCTCGTTGGTGAAACTCGCGACCGGGAAACAGCGAAAACTGCCGTTGAGGCTGCCTTGACCGGTCACTTAGTGTTCACCACCCTACACACAAATGATGCTCCCGGTGCGATGAGCCGTCTTAAGGAGATGGAAGTCGATCCGTTCTTGACCGCCGCTGCCACCATCGGTGTGGTGGCGCAGCGGCTTGTAAGAAGAATCTGTCCTGACTGCACCGAAGAATATCTTCCGGAAAGGCACAGTCTCGAATACCTCGGGCTGATGGACAAAGGGATAGACCGGCTGGCGGAATCGACCGTTCAATACTTCAAGCTGCAGCTGAACAACAAGGGATGGCCTATTTTCAAGCGGGGCAAGGGGTGCGAAAGCTGCAACGATTCGGGCTACAAAGGTCGCGTCGGCGTCTATGAGGTGATGCGGATAAACGACGAGCTGAGAGATCTGATCGCCGGTGGTGCTACCACTGCCATGCTTAGATTTGCCGCCAAGCAGGCTGGCATGATTACGCTGAAAGACTATAGTTTGAGGCTGGTCGGACAGGGTCTGACTACTGCCGATGAAGTTATCCGGGTGACGCTGTCTGACACTGCCGGTGATGACAAGCTCTGTCCTAAGTGTCACAATCCGATCGGTGACGATTTCGTTAAATGTCCGTTCTGTCAGCACGAGTTGAAGGTTTCATGCATTCGCTGCGGAACGCTTCAAGAGGAAAACTGGACGAGCTGTCCGAAATGCGGTGTGACGAAGGCGGATGCGATGTTGGAGAGCTGCTGCAAGTTCTGCTGCGCAGATGTCTGCGGAGACTGGGAATTCTGCCCCTATTGCCAAACTCCGCGCGGTGAGCTGGAGCAGACATCGGGTAGCGATAAAGTTGCCTAGGGGGATCGCCTGAACAAGGTAAGCGGGTACTCGATAAAGGAGCGGCTTGGGTAATGGCTATCGAAATGCAGGAAATTCTGCAACTTTGTTTCGACCGTGGCGCCTCTGACTTGCACCTGAAAGTTGGGCAACCGCCGATTGTGCGTGTTTCGGGTCGGCTGATCCGCAGCGATTTCGATCCGCTTACGCGAGACGAGGTGCAACGGCTCGTCTTCTCAATTCTCACTCCAGAACAAAGAAAGACGCTCGAACAGACTTACGAGCTCGACTGCAGTTATGGCGTTGAGGGGCTTGGACGATTCCGGGTCAATGTCTATAAGGATAAAGGAAATTATGCCGCTGCTCTAAGAACGATCGCTTCGCGGGTGCCGGCAATTGACGACCTCAATCTTCCGCCGGTGGTCAAGGAGATCGCTCATAAGCCGAGGGGAATGGTGCTCGTAACCGGCCCGACCGGCTCCGGCAAGTCGACGACTCTGGCGGCGATGGTCGATTGGATCAATGAGAATCGCGCCGAGCATATTTTGACGATTGAAGATCCGATCGAATTCATGCATCCGAACAAGAAGTCTGTGGTCAGTCAGCGCGAGCTTGGTGCTGATACCAAGAGTTTCGAAAATGCCTTGCGCGCGGCATTGAGAGAAGATCCCGATATCATCCTGGTTGGTGAAATGCGCGATCTGGAGACCGTCAGGTTGGCGCTGACCGCTGCCGAAACCGGGCACCTGGTGTTTGGAACTCTGCACACATCGTCTGCGGCTCAAACGATCGACCGGATTGTCGACGTGTTTCCACCGGCTCAGCAACAACAGGTGCGCGTCATGCTGTCCAATGGACTGGTGGCGGTACTCAGTCAAACACTTTTGCCGCGCATCGCTCAGCAAGTCGGCGGCAGCCCGACGACGAAAGGCCGGGTCTTGGCCCTGGAGATCATGATTAACACGCCGGCTATTGCAAACCTGATTCGCGAATCGAAAACAGCCCAGATTTATTCTGCGATTCAAATGGGCGGTGCGCTCGGGATGCAAACACTTGAGGCTCATCTGGCTCGGATGGTGAAGGACGGTCAAATAACCTATGAAGATGCCCTTACCAAGACCAGCCGCCAGGAGGACTTTCAACGCCTGGTCGGCACACAAGCGCCGCATTACGTTGGTGCTCCTGGTAAGAGCTAAGGGCCGCCGGGAATAAGACTAAATATCGCAAACTCCGCAAGAGGAAATTGGGTCACAGTAAGAGTGATTGATTGAATGGACTGGCTGATTGAGGGCGCCGAGGCAGATAACAAACATGGAATTCCTGTATCGTGTAAAAGATGACCGTGGACGAATTCAAGAGGCGCTGGCTCAGGCCGAGTCGCAAGCAGCTTTGAAGGCGCGCCTGACTGCGCGCGGGCTGAATGTTGTAGAGATCAGAGCGAAAGGACCGACGTCCGGGGCGATGGGCACGCTGCAAAAGCTCAACGAATCGCTCGAGACCGTTCGACTGAAAGATATGGTGGTCTTTTCGCGGCAAGTTTCGGCCATGGTTGGAGCTGGGGTTGCGATGCTTCGTGCTTTGACTATCATGGTGGATCAAGCCGAAACTCCGAAATTGAAGCGAACGCTGGACAGCGTTCGCAAGTCTGTTGAAGCCGGTCAGTCGTTGTCTGACTCGATGGGCAAACACCTGGATGATTTCGACAAGCTCTATATTTCGATGGTTCGAGCCGGTGAAGCGGGCGGTATCTTGGACGATGTGCTCAAACGCTTGGCGGAATTCTTGGAAGCCCGAGCAAAGCTTAACGCCAAGGTGCAATCGGCGATGGTTTATCCGTCAGTCGTGCTGGCAGTTGCGGTGATTGTTTTCTGGGCGATGTTGACCTTTATCCTGCCGATTTTCCAGAACCTGTTTAAAACAGTCGGCGGTGAGCTGCCTGCCTACACGCAATTCTTGATCAACCTGTCTGAGTTCATGCGTTCTTTCTGGATGGGACTTTTTGTGGTCTCAGTCATTGCTGCGGTCTGGGGACTTCGAACCTGGTACATGACCGAACAAGGGCGTATTCAAATCGATGGATTTGTACTGAGGCTGCCGGTTTTTGGAGACTTGATCAAGAAGGTGGCAGTAGCCCGGTTCAGTCGAACATTTGGCACGCTCGTCAGGTCCGGCGTACCGATGCTCTCCGCGCTTGACGTCGTCAAGGATACTGCCGGTAATGCGGTACTGGCCATTTCAGTCGACAAGGTAAGCTCGGAAGTCAGGCAGGGCGGTAGCATCTCTAAGCCGCTCAGCAAAGATCCGCTCTT
>CAZSNX010000147.1:0-844 GCA_964607945.1 uncultured Candidatus Obscuribacterales bacterium | reverse complement strand
GATGGTCACCCAGATGGTTGCGGTCGGTGAGGAGACCGGGCGACTGGATGAAATGTTGGAGAAAATTGCCGACTTTTATGATGTCGAGGTGGAAAATGCGGTCGACGCGCTGACCTCAATCCTGGAGCCGATCATGGTTGTAGGCATTGGCGGGATTGTCGGATCGGTCGTGGTCGGAATGTACTTGCCAATCTTTACGGTCATCAATCAAATCCGATGATGTGATTTAATTTGGAGTATGTTTTTGGTTTCGATGCAATCGAACCGGACTTTTAGCACTAGAATAGTAGTTGTCGTGTCTTCGGTAGTGAGTGACTAGGCGTTTGCAAGCAAAAGAAGCCACCGCGGGGTCGGGTAACGGTCCCAAGTCGGAAGTAGATAAAGGGCAAGATCAGGTTCATTCCTGGTTATGCGATTATGCGCAGGGCCGGGATCCCTCGCTCAGAGATGCGATTATCCAATCAGCATTGCCGCTGGTTAAACGAATCGCTTACGGTCTGGCGAGAAGGTCGACTGACCCTGTCGAAGATTTGATCCAGGTCGGCTCGATCGGGCTGATCAAGGCGGTCGATCAATTCAAGCCGGATGCCGGTGCGAAATTTCAAACTTATGCCACCCACCTGATTACCGGTGAGATTAGGCATTACCTGCGGGACAAGACAGCGATGATTCGCGCTCCCCGCGAGTTGCAGGAGCTGTCGTTCCGGATTAATCGATTGGTGCAGAATTTGACGGCACGGCTCGGTCGCGAGCCATCGGACGCCGAAATTGCCGTTGAGCTCCAGATACCGGTAAGCAGAGTAAACGAAGCATATGAAGTCGATCGCCGGCGAACCTTAATCTC
>CAZSNX010000146.1:1443-9237 GCA_964607945.1 uncultured Candidatus Obscuribacterales bacterium | reverse complement strand
AATAAGTAAGGTCCAAAGGAAAAAGCGGGTGCAATTCGAGATGAGAGATGGCGCAAACAGTGTACAGGATGGAGAATCCATAAATGTTTCAGGCTCTTCCTGGCACGAGCGAAAATCGCCTTCCAAAGCCAAGTCAGCTCTCAAAAGGACCGTCAAATTCGCAGTATTAGCGGCGCTGCTTCTGGTGATAGCGAAACTTGTCACATGCAATATGGCCGGCAGCAATCATGCACCGGTAGACAAAAAGGGCGATCGAGCAGTTCCGGTCAATGTAGCCACCGCAAAACTGAGCGAAGTGCCAATCGAGATTCGCAGCATCGGTAATGTCACGCCATACTCTGTGGTCAATGTAACTCCTCAAGTAAACGGGCAGTTGAGCAAAGTATTTTTCACACAAGGACAACTGGTGAAGAAAGGCGATCTTCTCTGTCAAATAGACCCCAGACCTTATCAGGCGTCGCTCGATCAAGCAGAAGGCAACGTTGCCAGAGACAAGGCGCAAATCAAAGCAGCTGAAGCCAATATGGCCAAAGACCAGGCGCAAATTGGTCAACTGGAAGCAAATCTGACCAAAGATACCGCCCAGCTCAGCTACGCTTCGCGTCAGAAAGTGCGCTATCACGAGCTCGTGCAAGAAGGTGCCGTCTCACACGAACAGAGCGATCAGATGAACATGAACGAAGCCCAGGCTCAGGCTACGCTTCAAGCAGACAACAAAGCAATCGAAAATGCCAGAGCCGTAGTTCGTTCGGACTTGGCGCAGATTGAAACTGCGCGAGGCACCTTGCGAGCCGATCAGGGTGCTGCCGAGAATGCCCGCATACAGCTCGGCTGGACGCAGATTCGGTCACCGATCGACGGACGCACCGGCAGTTTAAACGTCTATGAAGGAAACGTGGTGACAGCCAATACAGGCTCTCCGATCGTAACAATCGCCCAGGTAAAGCCAATTTACGTCACGGTGACAGTGCCGGAACAATACTTGAACGATGTCAGGCGCGCGCATCAAGCCGGGACTTTGAAAATGGTGGCACTAATCGGCGGCAAGAAGACCGACGCAGTCGGCGGCACTATCTCCTTCATGGAGAATACCGTCAATACCACAACCGGTACCATCATGCTCAGGGCCAGCTTCAACAACGCCGACGAACATCTCTATCCCGGTCAGTTCGTCGATGTAGTATTGACCATGCCACCGGGCGGCACGAGCGTAGTAGTTCCCTCACGAGCAGTTCAAGCGACTCAGCAAGGGCGCTCCGTCTATGTTCTCAAGAATAACGGGCGGGTCGAACTAACACCTGTAACAGTCGGGCAGACTTTTGCTGAGAGCGCGGCGATCACTAATGGCTTGTCGGCCGGAGACGTGGTGGTAACGGACGGGCAATTGCAGTTAACTCCAGGCGCTAAGGTGCGAGTGCAACCGACAAGGGATGAAGAATCCGGTAATTAGTCATGAATCTGTCCAAGACCTTCATCTTAAGGCCGGTCATGACGACATTGGTCATGACCGCGATTGTCGTCTTCGGGCTGATTGCGTACTCGACACTGCCGGTTAACGATCTGCCGGCAGTTGACTTTCCGACTGTAAGTGTGAGCGCAAGTCTGCCCGGCGCAAATGCAGACACCGTCGCATCCGCCGTCGCAACGCCGCTGGAAAGACAGTTTACGGCAATCGCTGGGCTGGACAATATGAACTCCACCAGTTCGCAAGGTCAATGTCAGATTACCCTGCAGTTCGATTTGAGCCGTAACATCGATGGGGCGACTCAAGACGTGCAGGCAGCAATCATCGCTGCTCGGCCTTTTTTGCCCACCAGCATGCCGACTCCACCGACGATTAGAAAGGTTAATCCATCTGACTCGCCAATTCTGTTCATCGCATTGAGTTCGCCGACACTGCCTTTGTATACAGTCGACGAGTACGCCGAAAATATGATTGCATCACGCATTTCAATGGTAAGCGGTGTTGCGCAAGTTCAAGTTTTCGGCTCTCAAATCTATGCCCCACATGTCCAGGTCGACCCGCGAAAACTGGCAGCCTACGGCATCGGAATAGATCAAGTAGCAGCTGCCATTAAGGCTGCCAACGTCAATCTTCCGACCGGTACATTACACGGACCGGACACCGCCTACAACGTCATGGCCAATGGGCAGCTCTTCAACGCCGAAGCGTTTCGCCCGCTGATTGTCGCTTACAAGAACGGCTCGCCTGTTCGCCTGACCGACATCGGCCGGGTAATCGACAGCGTACAAACGGACAAAGTCGCCAGCTGGTACAACAATACGCGCGCCGTAATTCTGGCAGTTCAGCGCCAGCCGAATACGAATACCATTCAAATCGTCGACGACATACGAAAGTTGATACCGACCTTTCGGGCGATCATGCCTGGAGCAGTCGAGCTGAATCTCATGTACGACCGGTCGATAACTATTCGTCGCTCAGTGGACGAAGTACAGCGCACCATGTTAATTACGGTGGCGCTGGTAATTCTCGTCATCTTCCTGTTTCTCGGTAACATTTCCACTACGATTATTGCCAGTCTGGCAGTGCCGATATCGCTGATCGGCACTTTTGCCGCAATGAAATTGTTTGGATTCACGCTCAACAATGTCTCATTGATGGCGTTGACGCTTTGCGTGGGATTTGTAATTGACGATGCGATTGTCGTGCTCGAAAACATCGTAAGGCATATGGAGCTAGGCGAACCGCCGCTGATGGCAGCTATTCATGGCTCTCGCGAGACAGGCTTTACCATCGTTTCGATGACGCTTTCATTAATAGCGGTTTTCATTCCGATCTTGTTTATGGGAGGAGTGGTAGGAAGACTATTCTTCGAATTTGGCGCAACCATCACTGTCGCCATCTTGATCTCCGGATTTGTTTCGCTGTCGCTAACCCCTATGCTGTGCAGCCGCTTTCTACGACCGCCCAAAGACCAGAATGTAAGCAGGCTGCAACAGAGATCAGAGCATGCAATCGCGGGAGTACTGAAGTTGTACGAACGCTCATTGCACTTCGCGTTAAAACACCGCAAGTCAGTGCTTGGGCTATTCGTCCTGATGCTAGCCGCAACAGGCTATCTTCTGTACGTCGTGCCGAAAGGATTCATGCCAAGCGAAGATACCGGCATGATCATGGGATCTACCCAAGCGGCCGAGGGCATATCTTTTGACGAGATGGTACGCCATCAAAAGAAGGTTGCTGCAATTGTCGGAAAAGATCCCAATCTGGCCGGCTTCATGTCGGGCGTCGGGTCGGGCGGGCCGAACTCTGGAGTCAATCAGGGACGACTTTTCCTCGTTCTTAAACCCCAATCAGAACGCCTGTTAAAGGTCGATCAAATCATCCAAGAGCTCCGCCGCAAAACCGGCAATATACCAGGAATAAAGTTGTTTCTGCAAAATCAATCCGGCATCAGGATCGGAGGCAATCAGTCAAAAGCACAGTATCAAATTTCACTCTCCAGTCCTAATACATCCGATCTGTTCAGCTCGGTCAATGCCATTGAGAAGCAGATCAAGCAGATACCTGGCATGCAAGATGTCAACGACGATCTTCAGGTAAAGAACCTTCAGCTAAACGTCAAAATCGACAGGGACAAATGCTCGCGCCTGGGAGTTTCGGTGCAGCAAGTGCAGGATGCTCTCAACAGCTCGTATTCCGCACGTCAAGTCTCAGTAATCTACACGCCGACCAATCACTATTGGGTTATCCTGGAAGTCCTTCCCGAGTACTATCGAGATCCGACGATGCTGCACTGGTTTCACGTTAGATCCAGCTCAGGTCAGCTGATACCTTTGTTTACTCTCGCCGATGTGCAGCAGGGAGCCGGTCCATTGCAGATTACGCACTTAGGACAGTTTCCATCGGTCACAATCTCGTTCAACTTAAAACCGGGAGTAGCCTTGAGTGAAGTTGTTCCGCAGGTCAAAAAAATCGCCGAGAGCAACCTGCCTGAGAGCGTTTCTTACAAGTTTCAAGGCACTGCACAAGCATTCGAAAGCTCGCAGTCTAATCTGGGTATATTGCTGCTCATATCGATACTTGTCATTTACATCGTGCTGGGAATCTTGTACGAGAGCTTCGTTCATCCTATAACCATACTTTCAGGATTGCCGTCAGCCGGGCTGGGTGCACTGTTGATTCTGATGCTCTTTCACTTGGACTTGAACATTTACAGTTTTCTCGGACTTATCTTGTTGATTGGAATAGTCAAGAAAAACGCGATCATGATGATCGACTATGCAATCGAAAAAGAACGCGCGGAAAACCTCAGCAGCGAGCAAGCAATCGTAACAGCTTGCCTGGTAAGATTTCGCCCAATCATGATGACAACGCTGGCGGCAATACTAGGCAGTCTGCCAATCGCAATTGGAGTCGGCGAAGGCTCCGAATCGCGGCAACCGCTCGGACTGACGATTGTCGGCGGTCTCTTGGTATCGCAAGTGGTGACGCTCTACATCACACCGGTGTTTTACATTTATCTGGATAGATTTCAGAAGTGGGTGCTTTCAAAGGGCGCATTAAAAGCAGTTCGGGAGGGAGCGGCATGAATTTCGGAGCACTCTTCATCAAGCGGCCTGTGATGACGACTCTGGTAATGTTCGCCGTAGTTCTTTTCGGGCTGATCGGATACAAGGCGCTGCCGGTAAGCAGCCTTCCCAATGTAGACTTTCCCACCTTGCAAGTGACAAGCAATCTTCCCGGAGCCAGTTCCGAAACAATGGCCTCGGCTGTGTCTATGCCGCTGGAAAAGCAGTTCGCCACGATTGCCGGACTTTTGCAAATGTCATCCACCAGCACGCTCGGTCAATCCCAGATCACGCTGCAGTTTGATCCCGCTCGCAATATAGACGGCGCCGCCCTCGACGTGCAAGCAGCGATTACGGCCGCGGCTAAGCAGTTGCCGCCACAAATGAGCACTCCGCCAACGTTTTCCAAAGTCAATCCGGCAAGCCAACCTGTTATCTACCTTGCGGTCAGCTCGGATATTCTTCCGCTCCATCAGGTCGACTATTATGCCGAGACGCTATTGGCACAACGCATTTCACGAGTCGCTGGAGTTGCTCAAGTACAGATTAACGGCTCTCAACAGTTCGCCGTGCGAGTGCAGGTCAATCCGCAAAAGCTAGCCAGTTATGGCCTGGGCATCGACGATGTAATGTTGGCAATTGCCAACGCAAATCAAAATCAGCCGACCGGCACACTTTGGGGTAAGCACCAAGCTTTCACTATTCAATCTAACGGACAACTGCTCAACGCGGCAGCATACCAGCCGATCATCATTTCATATCAGAACAATGCTCCAATTAGATTGAGCGACGTCGCAGACGTTGTAGACAGCGTTCAAAACGACAAGAGCGGCGGATGGTACAACAATAAGCCGGCAGTTATCCTGGCAGTCCAAAAACAACCTGGCGCCAACACGGTTCAGGTCGTCGACAGCATAAAGAAACTACTACCTGCCTTTCAGGCGGTAGTCCCCAGCTCCGTCCGACTCGAAGTACTTTACGATCAGTCTCAGTCCGTAAGAGATTCAATCGACGATGTTCAGTTCACGCTCGCCTTGACGGTCGTTCTAGTTGTATTGGTGATCTTCCTTTTCCTGGGAAATCTTTCAGCCACCATCATTCCTAGCCTGGCACTGCCGATCTCCATTATCGGCACATTTGCAGCGATGAAGCTGCTGGGATTCAGCCTAGACAACCTCTCCCTCATGGCACTTTCGCTGGCAGTGGGCTTTGTGGTCGATGATGCAATCGTCATGCTTGAGAACATCGTCCGCCATATGGAGCTTGGCGAGCCACCTCTAACTGCTGCCTTGAACGGTGCCAAAGAGATTGGTTTTACAATTCTCTCCATGACCCTGTCTCTGGTAGCAGTATTCATTCCAGTGCTGCTCATGCCAGGCATTGTCGGCAGGCTTTTCAACGAATTCGCAGTCACCATTTCAATTGCAATCCTAATCTCTGGATTCATCTCCATTAGCTTGACTCCAATGTTGTGCAGTCGCTTCCTTCGACCGACGCAAGAGCGCACTCCTAGTGCCGCAGAGAAGATTACAAACAACATCTTTCAATCGGGACTCAATCTGTATGAAAGTTCTCTTCGCCTGGCGTTGCGAAACAAGCCGGCGGTGATGGCAATTTTCGTACTGATGTGCGTAGCAACAGCTTATCTCTTCATGCAGATGCCAAAAGGTTTTATGCCGGAAGAAGATTCAGGACAGATTGTCGGAATGACAGAAGCCGCGCAGGGCACTTCCTTCGAGGCAATGGTCAGATTTCACAAACGCTTGACCGAAGTAATCGGCGCCGACCCAAACGTCCAGTCATTCATGTCCAGCATAGGAGTCGGCAATGGCAGCCCGAACATCGCGCTCAATCAGGGAAGAATATTGATTGTACTCAAGCCGCGAGCCGAGCGGTCGCTCTCAGTCGATAAGGTAATCGCCGAACTCAATGACAAGTTGAGCACCGTAGCCGGTATCAACATATTCCTACAAAATCCGCCAACAATAACAATCGGTGGGCAAGTGACTAAGAGCCTTTATCAATATACTCTGTCAAGCCCAAACACCACTGATCTTTATCGTTCGGCCCAGCAGCTGATGGACAAGATGAAACAACTCCCCAGTTTGACCGACATCACAAGCGACATGCAGGTGACCAATCCGGAAGTTCATTTGACCGTTGACCGAGATAAATGCGCTCAGTTGGGAATTACCATGCTGCAAGTTGAGGATGCTCTGGATAGCGCATACTCGGCACGACAAATTTCCACGATGTACACTTCGACCAATCAATACTGGGTAATCATCGAAGTTGCGCCGCAGTTTTACCGAGATCCGTCAGTATTAAGGCAGCTCTTCGTTAGATCCAGCCAGGCAAAACTGGTTCCACTGGACACAGTAGCCAAGATCGAAACCGGGATCGGACCTTCTCTAGTCAATCATCTCGGTCAGTTTTCTTCCGTCACCCTCTCATTCAACTTGAAAACAGGCGCATCCCTGGGCGACGCTATTACTCAAATCAAGGACATTTCGAAAGAAGTCGTCCCCAAATCAGTTACTACCAACTTTCAAGGCACAGCTCAGTCCTTCCAGGATTCATTTCAAAACCTCTGGGCACTGCTTCTAATCGCCGTTTTGGTTATCTACATCGTGCTCGGCATCTTGTACGAAAGCTTCATCCACCCGCTGACCATTCTGTCCGGACTCCCGTCCGCAGGTTTGGGAGCTCTCTTGATTTTGATAGTCACAAACCACAATCTGGATATCTACGGTTTTCTTGGGCTGATCATGCTGATCGGAATCGTCAAGAAAAATGCAATCATGATGATCGACTTTGCGCTTGAAGCAGAGCGAGAACAGAACATGCCACCAGACAAAGCCATTTTCGCTGCATGTATTACCCGATTCAGACCGATCATGATGACGACAGTAGCAGCCTTGATGGGAGCACTCCCGATCGCTCTGGGGATAGGAGCCGGCGCCGAATCGCGGCAACCGCTCGGGCTCACTGTTGTAGGCGGGCTGATGGTTTCACAGCTGGTGACGCTTTACTTCACGCCGGTCTTTTACATCTACCTTGCCCAACTGCAGGGAAAATTTACGAAGAAAGATGCTGGCACTCATACGCCGGTACACAACTCGGCTACTTAGAACTGATGCTCTTGGCCGGAGCGCTAACACACTTGTATTTCTCTAGAGCCCTTAGCCATTCAGACGCTGGCGCATTCAACAAGCAGTTCGCCGTCCTTTTCGTCGACTACTGCCGTGCCGCCTTTCTCCA
>CAZSNX010000146.1:0-1343 GCA_964607945.1 uncultured Candidatus Obscuribacterales bacterium | reverse complement strand
TCAACAAGCAGTTCGCCGTCCTTTTCGTCGACTACTGCCGTGCCGCCTTTCTCCAGCTTGCCAAACAGCAGCTCTTCGGCCAGCTTTTCCTTTATCTTTTGCTGGACCAGCCTGGCCATTGGGCGAGCGCCGTAAAGCCGATCGAATCCCTTAAGCGAAAGCCACTTGCGAGCTGACTCCGTAAGTTCGAGAGTGACTTGTTTTTCTTGCAGCTGCTCGCGCAGCTCGCCGATAAATTTGTCGACTACTCGGCTGATGTCATCCAGAGTAAGCTGATTGAAGACTATCCACGCATCCAGGCGGTTGCGAAACTCCGGGCTGAATGTCCGCTCAATAGCCGTGCGCGCTCGAACGCCATCGGCTTTGCTTGTTCCACGAGAACTTGATTCGCCACCCGGCAATGCCGACACCTTGAAACCTACTTCCTCACCGGTCATTTCGCGTGCACCGGCATTCGTAGTCATAATCACGATGACATTTCTGAAATCAGCTTTCTTTCCGTTATTGTCAGTCAGAGTAGCGTGATCCATCACTTGCAGGAGAATGTTGAACAAATCTTCGTGAGCTTTCTCTATTTCGTCCAGTACAAGCACCGCATATGGTGTCTTACCGATTGCGTCCGTCAAAAGCCCGCCCTGATCGAAACCGACATAGCCAGGCGGCGCTCCAATCAAACGCGACACGGTGTGCTTCTCCATGTACTCACTCATGTCAAAGCGCAAGAAATTCACGCCCAGAACTCGAGCCAGCTGCTTTGCCAGCTCGGTCTTTCCGACACCAGTCGGTCCGGAAAACAAAAACGAACCAATCGGCTTAGCCGGATTGCCCAGTCCGGAGCGAGACAGCTTGATTGCCTTTACTAGCTGCTCAATTGCATGATCCTGTCCGTATATAACACCCTTTAATTCTCGCTCGAGACTTTGCAGTCTTTCCTTATCGGAGCCCGAAACAGACTTGGGCGGCACTTTGGCCATGCGAGCCACTACTTCCTCGATATCTTCGTGACTGATCTCCTTGGACGGGCGCTCCGCAGGAGACATAAGCTTGATCATTGCCCCGACTTCGTCAATGACATCAATTGCCTTATCAGGCAAAAATCGGTCATTTATGTACTTAGCTGCCAACTCTGCCGAAGCACGGATAGCAGCATCCGTGTATGTCACGCCATGATGCTGCTCGTAATATGATTTAAGCCCCTGCAAGATCCGCACAGTATCTTCGATGGTCGGCTCACCGATTTCAATTTTCTGAAAGCGACGAGCAAGCGCCTTGTCCTTTTCAAATGCAGCCTTGTACTCCGGATATGTCGTCGAGCCGATGCAACGCAGCTCGCCATTAGCCAG
>CAZSNX010000145.1:0-9254 GCA_964607945.1 uncultured Candidatus Obscuribacterales bacterium | reverse complement strand
GTTTCAGTGGTACGACATCCGCGAGAAGAGGAGCAGTGACGACTTGCGCGCGCCGCAGATCTGTCCGAAATGCAGTCGTAACCGCGGCTCTGATTCCTGACGAACACAGTTACTGAAGTTGCCGCTAGCGCACCAGTTGAAAGAGCAAGGCAACTCATTACCGCAGGCGAGGAAAGAGTCGGAGAGCCGGCTCTATTCCTCGCCTGTCTGGGCGATGGTTCAAGTAGATCATTTTTTGTAAAAGTTCACTAGACCATGTAGTTATCAAGGTCCAGAGTTTCAGTGAAAAGCTCTCTCATTTTCGATTTCTGAGCTTTTTTGCTCTGGCCATTTGCGAACTCAGCAGCTAGAATCCGCATGTGAAGCCAAAGTGTCAGTCATGCGATGAACTAGAAGCACGCCTCAGCCGGCTAGAGAAACGGCTTGATGCGTCGGAGGAGCGAGCATGGCATTGGCAGAAGAAATGGCAAAAGGCAAACCAGAAGGTGCAGAAACTCGAGGGCCTGCTGTCCTTGAAGGATGCCCGCATTGCAGAGCTTGAGGAAGAGGTCACTCGTCTAAAGGCTCAAATCTCTCATCTGCAGAAGCTAGCCTTTGGAGACAAGACCGAGATTACAGCAGCACCGGATGCAGCACATCTAGAGTTCGAGGAACCTGAATCAAAACGAAAACGTGGCAAACAACCTGGTGCAAAGGGCTTTGGTCGAAAGAGGCGCTTAGAATTACCACCTGTTGAAGTTACTCACGATGTGCGTGACGACGAGAAAACCTGCCATGAATGCGGCTCGCTACGAGTCGTTTCTGAATTTACCGAGACTTCCGAGGAGATTGATTACGAATGGAAACTCATACGGGTAGTTCACAAAAGGCTCAAATACAAGAAAACATGCCGATGCCCGGGGGTTAAGACCTTTGTTACCGCGGACCCTCCCAGCAAGCTAATTCCAAAGGGGCTTTTCTCCAGCCGTTTCTGGACTCATGTCCTGATAGAAAAATTCCTGCTGCAGAGACCCGTTTCCAAGATCGCCTACAGCCTCAATCTACAAGGACTGGATGTGTCAGAAGGCACACTTGCTTCCGGACTTAAGCAACTAACCAAGTTGTTTGCTAGGCTATACAACGCGCTTAGAGCAGAAAGTCGAAGGTCGGTTCATTGGCAAATGGACGAAACCCGCTGGCGCGTATTCGTTGACAGCATGGGCAAAGAAAACAACAAGTGGTGGCTATGGGTAATACTGAGCCAGTCTGCATGTGTCTTTGTTTTGGATCCCAGCCGCTCATCCAAAGTACCAGTAGAGCATCTCAAAGACATTCCGACCGGCATTCTGTCCTGTGACCGATATTCCTCCTACAAAGCACTGGACGATCACATCGAGCTTGCCTTTTGCTGGGCCCATGTCCGCCGGGATTTTCTCAAGTTGCGTGATGGCTACCCTGAGTTGAGCAGGATTGCCAAAGGGTGGATCAACCGGATCGACCGGCTGTTTCGGTTGAACAAGATCCGCTTACAAAGCCGCGGCACTGATTCCTGGCAAACACATGATGCTGCACTCAGGGCTGAAGTGTCTGGCTTTGAAAAGGTTTTTGTCCGAGCATTGAAATCAAAAACTCTTGCTCAACCAGCCAGAGATGTATTGGAGAGCCTGGAAAACCATTGGCGTGGGCTATCCATCTTCGTGCACCAGCCCGATGTTCCGATGGACAACAATGCTTCTGAACGAGCCCTGCGAGGACCAGTGGTCGGACGAAAAAACTATTACGGAGCGCACTCGATCTGGGGCGGTCAGCTAGCTGCCATGATGTTCTCCATTTTTGCCACTCTGGCAAAGAACCGGATTGATCCTTACCGCTGGCTCTCTGAATACCTCAAGTGTTGCGCCGAAAACGGGGGCAAGCCACCTCAAGACTTGTCACCATTCTTACCCTGGACCATGAATTCACAGCGCAAGGACGATCTTCGTCTTGCCAGCTGACCCCCATGGTTCACTGAGGTTTTACTTTCAATCCAAGCTTCTATTATCACTCCTAGTATGCTTTTCGTTTTTCGAAATGGGCAGCACCAGCTTTGGTATTACTGTTCATCAGCTTTGTACCACCAGCGGATAAGGGGATTTAGGCCGCTTTATCCGCTGGTGCTACAAAGCTGCATGTTCGTCAGGGCTGAGCCCGCCTGCTCTTACCAGCCGAGTTGTTGCCGGCAGAATGCGAGATTGGAATTGATGTTCTCAACCAGGTCGGGATTGGCATAGGGCCATTCAGAGATGATCTGACTGGCCTGCTCCCAGTGCTGTCGAGCTTCGTACCAATTGCCGCGAGCCGCCACCGCGCAGCCCAATAGATTGATGATGCCGGCGACGCGCCAGTCATCCCAGCCTCGACCGTTCAACCCCGACAGGACCAGCCTCGACTTTTTCTCAGCAACCAGACTGCTTTGGTCACTCCTCAGCAAAAGTCCGACCGTGCGCCACTCTTTTGTGAGTGCCGTCAGTTGGCTGAGTTGATCTCGTTGACTTACCACGTCTTGGCTGACCCAATGTGTCGAAGGCTCTGGGCGTTGAGGCAGGATCGACTCTGCTTGATCGAGCAAGGCACCAGCTTCGAAGAGCAGGTCGTTCGTTTGCTGAAAGCCGGCAAACTTGCACAACGCTGAGACTATGAGCAGCTGATCTCCAGAAAGTTGAGCGAACCTGACCGCCCTTTCGAAATGAACGCAAGCCGCGGGCAGCTTACCCAGTCCCCACAAGTAGTACGCGATCTCCTGCAGCAGAGCGGCTTGCGCTGCATAAGCTCTGGCCGATTGCGAATAGTTCGTACTGCCATCTTCGCCTTGCGCAGTCCCACCGGCTCCAAGCACCGAATGCGGAGAACGGCCGCGCCCGTTCGAACTTTTGTGATGCACGCAGAACCAGACGACGACGAATGCGAGTCCAGCACAGACGAACAGAACCAGACTGATTATTGGAAGGTTCACAATGGTAACCGCTCCTTTCCAGAGGTAAATTGCGCTTCGTCAACACGAAGCTGGTGTTAACGCACCGATGGAGCTACACCAGCGCGATGTTTCCGCCGGTCGGCATGGTACTCCAGTCGAAGCGACGATCGCTGTTGCAGGCATCTTTGACGACCTCAATCCTGCTGTCTGGCAACTGCCGGGACAAGCCACAGATCGTCTGCCTGACACACACGTGCGTCTTGACTCCGCAGACGATAAAGTAATCCATGCCGAATCCCTTCGCCTTACATTCTCTGATAACCTCGTCCGAGCCATCGTCCGCAAATTTTGTTGCGACAGAGTATGACTGGTATGACGGCGGTCCGGACAGCGCCTTCAGTATGTAAGGATGGGTCTTCAAGCTCGGGCTGTCGCTCAAGTTCGGTCCGAACTCGAGTATGACAATCGGAGCATTGATGTCGATCATGCGATCGACCAGGCGCTTCACGGAAAGAACAGTTCGCCAATCGACGCTGATCGAAAAGAACGGCTGCATGTCCACTACAACCAGCGTAGGAAGCACAACTGGTTTCGCCATGGGCCACACTCCTTTCAAAAGTAGGTTGGCGAACTTTCCACAGAATGACAGGCACCACCTTGGTCGTCATTGCGATACCAAGAGAGAAGCCTGTTTACTGCGATGTGGGGCTTCTATGCACCTTCACCGCAACCGGACGACGATTTTGTAACCGGTGTCCTGACCGTGGGTATCTGACCAAAGCTCGATCCACGGCGAGAGCCCGGCCGACTGGCAGTCGTCGAAAACGATTCGTGCCGTCCCCTTCAGCCATGCGGGAAGACAGGTGTCCCACTGGTTACGGTGCGAGTAAGGACGGTCATAGTCTTCAGCACCGAAGACCATGACGATCAGCCGCTCACGCCCGAGCCTTGCCGCGTGACCTGCCAACTCCGGAAGGCGGTCGACGATGGAACTCGCCAGCATCAATTCTGCAATCTGCCTGGTCCGCTCACCTTCGGCACTGGCTATCCGCCTTGCCGTTCGCAGATCGAGACCGATCTTGACCGCCTGGCTCACAGCCAGTTTCAACGCCTCACTGGTCATAAGAGTTTCTCCTTTGAGAGTTGTGCTGAGTCAGAAGTGTTCCACTCAGCAGAGTACGTTCACGGATTGCAACCTGCGCTTACAGCTAAGAGTCTGCTTGCAGCCTCTCGTCAAGCACGATCTCAACAGTGTCGTTCTCATCATCTGAGCCCGTGTCGACGACTGCCAGATCAGCCCTGAGTGAACGAACAAAGGACAGTGTCCGCAGATCGCCATCACCGATCAGGACGAACACACCCGGAGCGCTTTGCCTTACCGGGTACATTGCGGAAAGAGTAAAGCCAAGCACCGAACCTGCACCGAGCACCGCCAGCTCAGCATTGCGAGCATGAACTTTCAGCTGCAGTTGCATCAACATACAAGTCCTCCATCGTCTGAATTCGAGCGACACGCAAGACTTAACGATCAACAACTCCTTTTCAGGTTATCTGCACGGCAATAGTGAGGAGAAATAAATTGCAGCCAGCAGGCAACGGCACACTGAAGTGTCGTTCAGCACCAGTTACGGTGCCCGCTCGGACAAGACCACCGGAGCCCAAGCGAACTTGGATAAAATCAGCTGGAACGGCAATTGACAGTGGCTTTGCTGGTTAGTCCGAAAAAACCTGCTTACGGTGTTGGACCAAGATGAGTTCACCCTAGTGAATACCCACCCGAAAATCAACCCATTTCAGATCATTTCCGCAACGATAGAAGTACGGACCAGCAGAGGAGTCTATGTCAAGGAAGTCGCCACGGTCATTTTTCTGCCAAAATCATGCGGACTAATCACAGTCAGGCGGAAACAAGCAATGGCCAAGTTGAACATCGTGATGCTCCCAAGCAATTCGCATGCCATGCTTAGCGCAGCGAATCATGGTATTTCCCCCTTAACAGCTGTGCGATCCGTCTGCGTGCAAGGCAGATCGATCGCACAGCTGTTCCCACATCCAGTTAGCTTTCAAAGCTTTCAGACGAAGTCACACTACCGTCAGGGCAATGGTCAATTTTGTAGCTTCACGCTTACCTGGGTTGTACGTTCTGTAGCCTTCCATCCCGTCTCAACACAACCAAATTGCCACCAGCTGGCTGGTAGTGGATCAAACCATCTTTATCCACCGAAAGTTCACCTTTGAAAACTCTCTGACGATCGGATTGCCATAGCCCAGGTCCGGACTTTCGCCAAATCTGTCCGTCAATAGCCTTGATTGCTTCGAGTTCGCCAGTATCTTTGCTATAGAAGAATTTGCGCTCTTTGGGAGGTTGTCCACCGTCAGAGACATAAGTGACCCTGCCGTTTGGATCAAAGGCCACCGAAGATCTGTCCGGAGCCGGATACTCCTTCAAGCTGTATCCATTTTTGAACTTCGTAAACCGCGAACCATCAGGATACGCTGCGGATACATCACCATTCAATCGGTGTTGAATTGCAATTCGATCCTCGCCGGTAAATTGGAGATTTCCATCCTTGTCGACTTCGATTGTCCCATTCCACTGCGCTCCGTTTCGACCGGTCCACCCCCTTCCGTCCGCTCGACGCGTCCAACTTTCGCTGCCAGAGGTAACTTCGGCCAATTCGCCAGACTTTCCGTAGACAAGCTTAAACTCACGTCCATCGGCTCTCTTAATGCCAATCACCTTTCCTTGAGAGTTGACATCCAACACTGAGCCGTCCGCAAACTCGGTGCGTCGAGCACCAGCTGGAGTCAAGAGCTCATAGGAAATCTTTTGCTTATCTCCAGCCGCCTTCGCCTCAGCAATTGCTCGTTGTCGCAGCTCTTCTTGCAGGTTCAAGGTCACCTTGCCTTGCAAGGAGATCAACGCATTAATTGCATCAATATCACCTTCTCCATCGCGAGCCTTACGAAGAGTCTCCCGCATAGATTCCATTTGCTTTTTGTCTTCAATATCAACACCAGCAGCCTTGAGAAATCTCGCGACGGTCGGATTCGATTTCGCGTTTTCAATCAGAGCCTCCATCGCTTCCGCCATTCCAATCGGCCCTTGGGCAACCAAAAACTCCCTAACAGCATCTACACTTAACTTTTCTTGCTCCTTCTTCGCAAAAGGTAGATCAGCCCCAGGCATAGGATTGCCTTTCGGCTCTATTCGTGGTCCTTCACCTCCACGAACTTCCCCATTACCACCTGGAAACTGTGCAGGAGGTCGGTCGGGATTTTGCTCGATCGGCTGCGCCGGCTTTCTCTCTAGAGGAGATACATTTTCTCTGCCCGTGCTGCCGTCAGTCCTGTAGACCGTGCGTGTAGCAGTTCCGGCAGCCTGAGCTCGAAAGTTTCCCTGCTCATCTATGGAAACTTCACCATCCCACTTTCTTCCTGTCGGTCTGCCACTTGCATCTTTCTGATGCCACTGCCCATCGGCACCTTTTGACCACAACTCAGAATATCCATTCCTCGCGTTCGTCGTCTTGTACTCGACAATCTCGCCGGTAGCGCTGTTGCGCACATCGAGCACGATACCATTGGCACGCACAACCTGCTTAACTCGAAGGACACCGTTTTCCACTTCACTGAGGATGCGCGCACCATCACCCTTGTGCTTAACCTCTTGCTTTCCGCCTTCACCAGTGTAAGTAACATTGCCCTCGCGATCTCCACGCACGGATCCAACATAAACTTGCCCGGTCTCTATCAATCCTCTCGATCGGCGATCATGTACAAACTGGCGCCATTGACCACGATCATCCTTCTGCCATAGCTCGGTTTGACCAGTCTGTTGATTTGTCCGGCTTAGCTCGGTAGGATTGCCATCCTTGTCGAAATTCCTAAACTCTGTGACGTTGCCAACGCGATCTCTTATCTTGACGATATTGCCTCTATGGGTAGTAACCTCGCTGCCATCATGATTTCTTTGAACTTCTGCTTGGCTCCTTGGCTCTATACGAACGAGTCCTTCAGGCGGAACACCAACAACTCGACCACCGCGTTCGCCCATATAGACCTGCCTCGGATAGACTTCAGAACTTCCTGTCCCGTTGCCGCCCAGTCGCTCGCTCGATGGAAACACTTTCGGACTGTTGATTCCGATCTGAATATCTCGCCTGCCAACACCAATACTGACGCTCGGAAGAACTCCCGGTATTACACACAATCCATCCTGAACTAGTCCGCGCACGGTCGCTCGCGCATCCCACTGATTCGCGCTCAAGCGAGCGCCACTATCCGGACACGGCACTCGGTCTGTCCCTTGATCCTGTCTGATAGGAAATCCTTCCATGGTAAATCGCTCCTGATTGACATTGACGCTCACAGAATTTCAGGAACAGCTCTTTCCTGAACTAACCCCAAATCTAGCGTCTACACGTGAGCGGCAGGTGAGCAGTCAGTGAACAACCTGTGACCAAGAGCGAAAAGTGTCCTTCAGTAATCGAAACCGAAGGACACAGAGAATAGCCTCACCTCTGCCTACTCTACCTTTGTTAGGCGCAACCACGAATACCGGAGCAAATGACAAGGCATACAATCAGGCTCAGAGTCCTTTTCATTCCGTCGGAGACAGCGCCGCCGTCGAGATTTTGGGATTGCTTGCAGCCTGCTCATCGAATCTCTGGAGTTCCACTGCCTTGCTATAGCAGTCTCTGGCCAGCTGATGCTGGTCGGAATCAGCATAGCAAGCGGCAAGCTTGCTTAGAGCATCTAGATTGGAAGGTTCAATAGACAACGCACATTTAAAGTCCTCAATTGATTTGCCGTGTTCTCCAAGCTGCTTGTAAGCTGTGCCGCGAGCAATGTAGCAAGCAGGATCGCGCGGAGCAAGACTGATTGCCTTTGAAAAGTCGCGGCAAGACATATGAGGTTTTCCCAAGTTGAACAGTGCTCTCCCCGAGAGCATATAGGCCTGCGGTCTTTCGGGCTCTAACTGAATAGCAATTCGGCAATCTCTTAAAGATTCTCGAAACGAACCTGACTGTAACTTGAGCTTTGCCCGATTCTCGTAGGCAAGCGTCAGCCTGCTATCTAAGTCAATTGCTCGACTATAATCCTCCACTGCATTCGTCAGCTGACCGAGACGTTCATGAACAACGCCTCTGTCGTTGTAAGCTGCCGCATATTTTGGGTTCAGCTTAATTGAATGATTGAAATCCGCAATTGACGATTCGTAATTGCTGGACGCCAGATGTGTCAGCCCGCGATTGTGAAAGTACTCCGCATCGCGTCCATTAAGACGTATGGCGGCATCATAGTCCTGTATCGCCTTCTCATACTCCTTTAGATGAGACAGCGCATTAGCTCGGTTGTTGTAGGCATTAGCATAGTATCTGTCGCATTCAAGCGCTCGATCGAAGTCAGAAATTGCGTTCACGTATTGCCCTTGCAGATCCAATACATAACCACGATTGTTGTATAGCTGAGCAATCGATGGTGCCAATTCTATTGCTTTGTTGAAATCACTCAGAGCAAGCGCGTATTGACCGGATTTAGTGTACGCACAGCCTCGACCGGAAAGCGCATCGATAGATCTCGAGTCTAGTTCGATTGCTTTACTGTAGTCCTTCACAGCCGCATCCATTAAGTCCAGCGATAGCCAGGTCTCACCGCGTCCGACGTAGGCGTCCAAGTACTCCGGACGAAACAGAATGGTCAGGCTGAAACAGCCCGCAGCCAGAGGAAATTCATCTTTATCCACCATTGCTTGCCCGAGCCGGCATAGACCTGACGGAGAAATCACAGGCCCGGAAAGCCACGCTGCTACCAGCAAAGTGACAGCGCTAATGCATGCCACGTAGTGGCTCTTACGCGTCTTCATAGACGAATCTCCCTATTTCGCCAATGGAACTCTGTCCGCAAGCACTGCACTGAAATGCACTGCTTGAGCTAACATAATCTGGTCTACTGCTTCCCCCCCCCGAATGCGATGTGATTCTCAACGACTTGCTTCTGGCTTCCGACGGCATTCAGTCAGAACCTTGAGTCGATCACCAAACGTATTTTCTGGGAATTTCCAAAAGCTCCTCAACATCCTCGCAATGTGCATGAAGCCAGTCTAAGTCTCAGCTGTGATCAAAGAGTGACTGACCTGTGAACGGTCTGTGAGCACAGGTAAAATACTTCCTGCCTTTCTGAAGTCGCATGATCTCGCTGACCCTATTTCTTCTGTAAAACTTGTGTCGACTTCAGCATCTCTAGATCATTCTGGTTGTTCTTTCGTTCGTTCTTCTGCTGCAAATCTGACAGGATCTCATCCAACTTAAGCTTAGAT
>CAZSNX010000144.1:0-9281 GCA_964607945.1 uncultured Candidatus Obscuribacterales bacterium | reverse complement strand
GCTTGCTCGAAGCCAAGCTTGAGTGCCTCCTGCAACTGCGCAGTTGCTAGCTCCAAACCGCAAATTTCAAAGAGGTTCGCTCGACGCATTTCGCCGGAGTCACTGCCACCCAGCAACTCTGACATTAAGTCATGCTCTTGCTGCAGCAGGATGCTGCCATGCTGCAATACCGCTCCGCGACGCCTCAGCTGGGCGCTGCCAATCATTTTAGCTCCATTTACGTGCAGGTCGCTGCCGGTGGTGGCATGAAAGCAATCATGCACATGCCGATACGGCGTATGCGCACTGCCTAGCTCCAGACTGACTCCAACAATCGAGAGGGCGCACTGCAGTCCGCGGCAGATCTGACGGTATGCTTCATTTACGCTTGCTCCGAGCGGGCCGTCATCTGATGACGCCACGAACGAATACGTAAGGTCACCGACGTGCAAAACCGCCCGCCCTCCTGTAGGCCGGCGGACGAGATCGAAACCTCCAGCTAGCACGCGCTCCACCACATCCGGTGGCACTGTCTGATTGTGACCGACAGACATTGCCGGTGGATTAAATCGATAGACTCGCAAGGTAGCCGGAACAGCCTTCTGCAAATGACTTTCGAGAATTGCTTCGTCCACGGCCATATTGGTGGCAGCATCGTTTTCCGAAAAGCCAATCATGCGCCAATTGCCGGCAGCAGCCATCGAAGGACTCCCTATCCGACCCGGTGTCGAATCAATTCCGGCTTTGCCACCGGTGCATCGCTGTAAGTGATCGCTTGTTCGAACTTCGCCACGGCAGCCTGGCAATCGACCTGGCTGTCCGCATGAACTTCGGCGACCGGCTGCCCTCCTTCGAATTCCCAGCCAATCTTTCCTTTGAGCACAATCCCAACCGCAAGGTTGATTACATCACCCTTACTGGCTCTGGCCGCGCCCATCAATTTGCAAGCTTCAGCCACTTGGCGCCCGTCTAGATGTGCTATCCACTTCTTGCCTTGGCCGGGCACCAAAATTTGATGGCGTAAACGTGCTTGCGGCATTAAGTCCGGCTGCTCCACAATCCGGGGATCGCCACCTTGCGCCTTCACGATCCGGCGGAACTGTTCGAGAGCCGCGCCGCTTGCGATCACTTTGCTAAGCGCGTCTCTGGCTGCCTCCTCGCTTGGATACTTTCCAGCTTTCACCAGCGCTAATGAGCCGAGGATGAAACAAAGTTCGCGCAAATCTTCGGGTCCGCCCCCGCGTAAAGTATCCACTGCTTCAGCCACTTCCAAGGTATGGCCGACCGCCAATCCAAGCGGCTGCTCCATGTGAGTTACCACAGCCGTCACAGGTTTTTTCAAGCGGTCTCCCACCGCAGACAACATCGTCGCCAGTTCGAGCGCTCGTTCGTCGGACTCCATGATGGCACCGCGGCCGCACTTCACATCGAGAATAATCAAGTTGGAGCCAGCAGCGAACTTCTTGGATAAAATTGATGCCACTATAAGTGGTAATGAATCGACCGTTGCGGTGACATCTCGCATCGCGTAGATTTTGCCATCGGCAGGCGCTAACTCGGCTGTCTGCCCGCCGATAGCCGCTCCGACTTCCTTGACCTGTTTGACGAATTTCTCGGTGCTTAAGTCTACGCGAAATCCGGGAATCGCCTCGAGCTTATCCAGAGTCCCGCCAGTATGACCCAGTCCGCGTCCTGAAAGTTTAGCCATTGGAATACCGGCGGCGCTCATCATCGGCGCAAATACTAGGGTCGTCTTGTCACCGACACCACCGGTACTGTGTTTATCACCAACGACAGGACCGATCTCGGACAAGTCCAGCACAGTTCCAGAGCGCGTCATCGCATCCGTCAGATCTGTCGTTTCGTCCAGAGTCATTCCCTGCCAGCAGACTGCCATAAGCCAGGCAGCCAGCTGATAGTCTGCTATGGAGTTACTCATGACTCCGTCAATGATGAAATCAATCTCCCGGCGTGAATGCTCTTTACCAGAGCGTTTCGCGAGGATCAAATCGACCATTCGCACGTTGCTTCTCCTACTGTGCCAGCGGCTTTGAAATTGTACATCCTTAAAAATAGTCGGTTGACCAGGAGATCCCCTTGACAAGGCGAACGTCGTTTGTATTAATGGTCACAGAGGGAGTGAGGCCACTTTAACGTACCAAAAACTTTTGGTCTCCTCCCTTTTACTATTGGAACACCTGCCGGCGGGCCTCCGGGTCAGCCGGCAATTTCTTGAGACTGTTTCTCATGATGCCAGTTTGAACGATTCGCAATCGAACAAATCCTGGTCACTCACGGCGCATCGGGCAGCTCAAGCGATTATCGACCCGACTCAAGTCTATCCGGACTCCGTTGCAGTAGCTGGATTTCCGCGCTGACCATGCCGGAACTCAGTGAAGAAATGAATCAATTCCGAAAGCTCGCAACTGCCAGTTCCAGCTGGTTATGGCAAAAGTTGTAATATTTTGACGATCGTTGAGCATAGTTAGCGAATGACTCCAGGCAGAGACGATTGCCTCGCATTATTTTGATGAAAATCGTTTCACCTGGTCGAGTCAGCTCTTTGGTGTATGCTTGATGATTCACTTGACTACCTGGAGACCTGCAGGTAATGCCGCTTCTGTCCAATATCACTTCGACTTCGGTCCCGCCTGGACCGCTACCGCGGCTCGGACAGATCTCATTTATCAACTGCCTGCCGGTAGTATTGCCGATTGAAAAAGGGCATGTAGAACTTCCTGCTCAAACCTTCTATGCCAGCCCGGCCGAACTAAATAGAGCTTACTCAGGCGGCAATTTAGACCTTGGCGCGATGAGCTCCTTTTATTATCTGGAAAAGGGTGGACTCCAACTGATACCCGATCTGTCCATATCGTCAGATGGACCGGTCGGCAGTGTGCTCTTTTTCAGCAAAGTCTCTCCCCACAAACTAAATGACGCTCGGATTGCAGTACCTTCCTCATCGGCCACCTCCGTCAATCTGCTCAGAATCCTCTTGCTCGAACAACTCAATATCAGACCTCAGATTGTGATTGAAAACGAACCTAGTTTGGACAATCCGAAGACTGCCGGTGCACTCTTGATTGGCGATCGGGCCCTTGCTTTTGACGGCGATTGGGCTAACAAGTATTGGCGGGCAGACCTCGGTCAATGGTGGCGCATACAAACCGGATTGCCGATGGTGTTCGGATTATGGGCCGCTCGCAATGATTGGGTGACGGGACATCAAACACAATTCCAGTCCGTCTCGGCAGCTCTCAGGAATGCAAGAGATTTTGGGCTCAATAGTTTGCTTCCGGTGATAGTCAACGAAGCAACCAATCGCACAGCGCTTCCTCAATCAAGGCTTCAGCGTTATTATCAAACAGAGCTGAATTTCCAGTTCACCAAGCGGCATCACGACGGATTGCAACTCTTTCACGAGCTCTGCCAACACCACGGTTTATTGGCGGCTCAGAAGAAGTAGGAGATTATAGGGCCTTAGCCTGTTAAACTTTGGCCAGTGAAGACCGCAGGCAAAGAAGTACTCTGGTCAGAGGAGCGGCTATTAGAGCTGCCCCTACAGAACGAAGCAGTTCTTTCACGTCACGACTTTGACCGAAAAGTGAATCTACCAGTGAAGTTACGGTGAAACGGTACCAGCGCATGCAAAATAACTTCGCCGCCAAAATGATGCTTTTGTTGTCGGGATCTTTGACGATAGCAGCTGCGGCGGTAGCATCGACAGCTTTAGTCGAGCTGGCGCCGTCCGGTTGTTTGCCTGCTGCTGCTGCCGAGCAAATGCCTGCGGATACCGAGTCCAGACCTCATCCGCAACCACCATGTTCGGTCTGCGACCAGGCAATCGATCAGCTGGTAGCCGACGCTCAAAAGTCTGCCCGCGCTGGAGACCAGGAAAGAGCACTAAAGATACTGCAGCATGCCGCGGACAAAGCTCCGAAAGACCCTCGTCCGCATCTTGGAATTGGGCGGATCAAGCTGTTGGGCGGTAACGGCGAGGACTCCTTGCTCGAGCTAAAAAAAGCCTGCGAGCTGGGTCCCAACTATGCCCCGGCTGTCTACCAGCTCGGAGTGGCGTATTTGGCGCTCAACCGGCTCTCCGAAGCTCGTTTTCAGCTAGAGAAGGCGGTCGGACTGGATCCCAACGAGTTTCGTTATCATTTCAAACTTGCGCAGGTGCGAGCCAAAACCGGCGGAGATGACGATTCAATCACAGAGTTTGCGCGTGCGGCAAAACTAGCTCCGGGCAATGCGAAGGCGAGGGAGGAGCTTTCTCAGAGATTGAGCAGGATTGGGCTAATGGAAAAGGCGATTGAGGAGTGTCGAGCCGCAATCAAAGCATCGCCCGACGATCCGCGCTTGCGTTTCCAGTTAGGAACGCTTTACGAGCGTGAAGGAGACGCTATCCAGGCAATTTCCGCCTTTCGCGAGGCGCTCAGGCTTAACCCGAAAGACCGCAACTCCTGGCAGCACCTGGCCACTATATACAGTGCTCGTAAAGATTGGGCAAATGCGAAAGAGTGCGCAAACAGTTGGCTTCAATTGAGTCCCAGCAACCCTCAGGCCCATTTCATGAAGGGTTGGTGTGCATTCGCCGGTGGCGATCTTCGCGAAGCGAAGGAAGATTTCGAAACTGCACTCAAAATCGAGCCGTTAGACCCGGAGCTCAACAACGCTTATGGATTGCTTCTGACCGAACTGGGTCGCTACAAATCGGCCGCTGAAGCGTTTCAGAATGCCCTGGCCGTACAGCCAAACCATCTGCCAGCCGAACTCAATCTCGCCACACTCTATCTACAAACCGGCAAAGTCACCGAAGCTCGTGAATTGACTGAAAAAACAAAACTGGAGAGTCCGGATTCGACAGCAGTACTTGCGCTCTCGGCATTGATCAATGCCATCTCCGGCGATCTCAAGCAAGCCGAGTCACAAGCGCGCGCCGCTCTCACGAAAAAGGACGCACCGCTAATTGCTCGCGTTGCCCTGGCCCGCGTTTTAAAGGCACATGCCGAGCAAGCAGACTGCGTCTCTCAGTTACGGGAGGCTTTATCGGAAGAGCCGAACAACGTCTTCATCATGAACGAGCTGGCTCAAGCACAGCTTGATTTCGGGGAGCCGAAAGAATCAGCGCAAACTGCCCAACAAGCTCTGCAGCTGGCACCAACCAACCCGAACTCAAAGCGTATTCTGGCCAGCTCACTTAGCAAGCTGGACAACTACGATGGTGCAATCCTGTTATTGAAAGAAGTGCTTGCCCGCAGTCAAAGCGATCCGGATATCCGTTGCCAATTGGCCTACGCACAGGAAATGAAGGGAGATCTCGACAGCGCTTCAACCAACTACCAGGCGGCATTGAAGATTGACGCGCATCATCCGCTGGCGGCAGCAGGTCTTACTCGAATCGCACTCGCCCACAATGATGCCAAGGCGATGACTTTGGCCGAAGCAGCAGTCGCTGCAGCACCGACCAGTCCGACCGCTCATCTTCTGCTGGCTGAAGCACTTTTCAAACGAGCCAAGTTCGACGCCAGCATGGATGAATGCCAGCAAGTTCTGACCATGGACAAAAGCAATACAAGGGCTCTCTGCCTGATCGGTAAACTGCTGTTTAGAGATCGCCAGTGGAAGGAATCTTTGAATTATCTTCAACAGTGCTTGTCGGCGAAGGACGGCTCTGCCGACGATTGGTTGATGCTGGCAAGCGCGCAAGAGCGCACCAAAGATTTGACCAGCGCCACCAGTAGTTTGCAAATAGCCTCCGAGCGCTTTCCTAAAGATGCAAGGATTTCCGCTGCTCTCGCCCGTCTAAACAAGAAAACCAATCAATCCAAACGTTTATCCGAAATACAAAGTACAAGATAATTCGAGATAAACAGACTAAAACTAGGCGGCAGCAGCTTCGAGATAATCAGGGATGTAGTGAATAGCCAGCAAGTGACCATGCCTGTCTCTGTCTACCTTGAGCCTGGCCGGTGAATCGGGATTGCCGGCATGTAGTCTCATCTGCTCCAGGATGCAATTTCTCACACCTTCGGAAAGAAATTGCATGTCAGCCGCCGCTTGCCGAGGATCACGCTTTGCTTCTCGCTCGAATATTCTGGCTACTTCGGCAACATTCATCTTCCTTCCTCCGGCTTCGCCACATATGCGGCATTAATTTCAACTCTTGCTAGTAAGTGGTTAATCCCTTTCCATAGTCGAGAGTGTAATGATGCCTGATGGCAATCACCGGTCGAGAAAATGGCGAAATCGGGTCAAATGGAGATTTACCGGGCAGCGAGTGCTCGCAGGTCCAGATGCTCAGCGGCGGCGGCATCTACGAACCAATCAAGCTCACCGTCGGTAGGACGAATCAATTGGGCTGGAAAAGCAACCGGCTCTTTCTTGAGGACTTGCTGCAAGATGTCTTTCTTGTCCGCGCCGCCCACCATGAAGATCACATTTGCGGCAGCATTAATTACAGGCAGGGTAAAAGTTATTCGATGCGATTTGAATTTGTCGACATAGTTTGCCACCACCAGCCTCTCTGATTCGCCGAGCGCCTGAGTGCCCGGAAATAGAGACGCAGTATGCCCGTCCGGACCCAATCCGAGCAGCACCAGGTCGAAGCGAGGGAAGCTGCCGGCAGTCAACTTGAACTCTCGTTTCAAATCTTCTTCGTAAGCCTCGGCCGAACCGGCCGGATCGGTATCTTGATCGCGAGTCGGATGGACACAACTCGGCGGTATTGAAACTTTCGAAATTAGAGAATCTTTGACCATCTTATAGTTGCTTTCTAAGCTGTCGTGCGGAACACATCGCTCATCACCCCAGAAAAGATGCACTTTATCCCAGTCAATCTTCTCTCTGTACTGGCTCTCAGCCAAAAGAGCGTAGAGCGCCCTGGGGGTCGAACCACCAGAAAGCGCAACGGTGGCCTTGCCATTTTTCTCGACAGCCGTTGACACCACTTCGACAAACCGGTCTGCAAGCGCTTTAGCAAGCTCCGGTCGATCCTGACAGACGGCGATCACTCCACACTGGAATTTCGTCTTAACCATGACGTTCCTCGCTATTCAGAAATGAGTAAATCACCGCAGCTGCTTTCAAAGCTCCTTCGAACACGCTGTCGTGCCCGACTGCATCGAGCTCCCTTCCAACTAACTCAGACTCGGTAAGAATCGGTCCCTTGCCCATGATCTCCCGGCTAGCATTGGAAGCGGATTGCAAGGATGTGAGCAGATTCAACTTCCCATCCAGCAAAGTATGGCTAACCGATAATTTACGCCCACCGTTTAGATTGAAGTAGCAAGAAGCTAAATTTCCGGCAGGGACAGCTGCCGTCGAGCAGTCGCTCCAGTCAACCTTTACCGGTCTGCCTGCACCATTGTCAAACGAAATGATTTGCTTTCCGCCGTTTGAGTTCGCAGAAATTGGACTCCAGTCGAGCTGGTTGGCCAGCCAACCCGTCAAAAGCGCTGCTTGCGCTCTACCTGGCGCAGAGCAGTCCAGTCGCACCGACTCAATTGCGGACAAATCCGCCGGAGACAGTCCGATTCCCAAAGAGTCGAAAGCTTTGGCAATTAAATGGCGCCAGTGCAATAAGCGTCCCCAATTCAAATCGCTCATTGCGATACTTTGTCCGCCCTCAAGATAGCTAGAGGCCTGTTCGAAAAAACTGCGCTCTTGAGCCCAATTAAGTGAATCAAAGATCAATCTGTCCACCGCCGGCACAAATGGGTTAAGCAGTTGTCGTTCGAAACTGTTTGCTCGCCACCACAAAAACACCGGCAAGTCCGGCGCCAGCAAGGGCAGTACCGCACTGGGCAGCGCCTGAGCGTCCTGCCCAACAGATTTGACTGAAATCTGTTCGCAACAGATCTGCTTGGTGCTGCCCGGTCCGGCCAGATGACAGCGCGCCGAAACCCAAGCTTCTACTTGCGGCGGGGAACCTTCGGCAGCGATTGCCAAAAGCGCACGGCAGGGATGGCGCAGCATGACTTCATCGAGAATATTGCCGGCTGCCAACTCGGATCCGGCATCTTGCGTGTAAAGGATCAAGTTAAGCACGCAGGCACGCGCTACATTCTTGCCGGAACTCTCAGCCTCGTACTCGGCGGCTTCCTGCCAGAGCTTTCTCAGCTCACGCTCGATGGCATTGACATTTACTTGCGCCAGTTTCCCGGACAAAAATTCCTCGACCGCCGTTCGGTCAGCCTGTTTGCTCTCAGCGCTCATAGCCGCCTCCAGGCTCGTCCATCTGCCGCAAGCAGCTCATGACTGGCTTGCGGTCCCCAGCAACCGGCTGCATACTCGGAAGGCACGCTGTCCTTGTCCTGCCACGACTGAAGCACCGGTTGCAGGAACTGCCAGGAAGTCTCGACTTGATCGCTGCGGGCAAATAGCGACGCATCACCGATCAGGCAATCCAGCAACAAGCGCTCGTAGGCGCTCGGAGATCTGCCACCAAATGCAGTGCTATAGCGGAAGTCCATACTCAGCCAGCGAAGTTGAGTGGTAGGACCGGGCAGCTTGGTTGCGAATTTGAGCGAAATCCCTTCGTCCGGCTGAATCTGCATGACCAATATATTCGGATTGCCGGCCTCGGCAGCTCCTGCCAGCTGTTGAGCGAAAAGTCGATGCGGCGCCGGACGGAAAGAAATGGCTATCTCCGTGATCCCTCTGGCCAACCGCTTGCCGGAGCGCACGTAGAAGGGAACATCAGCCCAGCGCCAGTTGTCTATAAAAAGTTTGAGAGCAGCGAAAGTTTCGGTATGAGAATCGGCAGCTACACCTTTCTCCTGGCGGTAGCCGGGAACACTCTGACCGAGTATCCAGCCGGCACCGTACTGACCGCGCAGAGCGAAGCGGCTAACCTCCGACCTTTCGATCGGACGAAGCGACTTCAACACCTTCGAACGCTCATCACGAATTGCATCGGCTTCCAGCGAGATGGGCGGTTCCATCGCTACTAGCGACACCAGTTGCAGCATGTGATTTTGAATCATGTCTCTGAGGGCACCGGCTTCTTCGTAGTAGGTCGCGCGATCCTCTACGCCTAAGGTTTCAGCATTTGTAATCTGCACATGGTCGATGTAATGCCGGTTCCAAAGCGGCTCGAAGATACTGTTGGCGAAACGGAGCACCATAATGTTTTGCACCGTTTCTTTGCCGAGATAATGATCAATCCGAAAGACCTGCTGCTCTTCGAGCACCTCATGCAGCTCTGCATTCAGCGAGCGAGCTGTATCGATATCCTGCCCGAACGGCTTCTCGACAACTACTCTTGGCCAGGGTGCTTCCCCTGGTCTTTTGACTGCCAG
>CAZSNX010000143.1:0-9297 GCA_964607945.1 uncultured Candidatus Obscuribacterales bacterium | reverse complement strand
GCCAACCAAAAGGTCACTGTCCGGCTGGTGCGCTGGCCATATGACCGCATAGAGCACAGCTACAAACCGGTAGAATCCTTGCAGGAATGTACCGTCACCACTGACCAAAGCGGTCAGGGCCGAGTTTCATTTCAAACCAAAAATGCGCTGCCGACCGACACCTACTACGTCACTTGCGAGTCGAGCGACAAGGGAGGACATTTGGTTTATGACGAAAGCAGCATCTGGATAGCCAACTCCAGCTCCCCATATGTTCTGGCGAAGGAAGACGCTCAGCAAGAACCGCTTCAGGTAAAGCTCGATAAAAGCATCTTCAAACCGGGCGATACGGCCAAAGTGATGATCAGCGGGCCGTTTAGCGGCAACGAAGGAGCAGAAGCGATCGTCTCAATCGAAGGAGCCCGGATTTACGACTACAAAACCGTCCCGATGACAGCGACGGCGCAGCTGGTCGAAGTGCCGATCAAAGCTGAATACGAACCTAATATCTACGTAAGCGTGGTGGTAGTCGGCGCCAAGCGTCAGTTCCTCACTCAATCGAAGATCATAAAAGTCTCCCCTCAAGAGCATTTCCTGGCGCTGGACGTAACGACCGACAAGGCCAAGTACAAGCCGGGTGAAAATGTCACGTACACAATTCACGCGACATTCCCGGACGGAAAGCCAGCTCCCAACACTGAGCTGTCGTTAGGCGTCGTAGACGAAAGCATTTATGCAATCAGGCCCGAAGCTGCTCAAGACATACAGCGGTTTTTCTACAACCGCAACTCCAATAATGTCACAACCCTCTGCTCTTTCCCCGAACAATACTCCGGCGGTCCCGACAAGATAGAACCGCGAGTGCGCAAAGACTTTCGCGATACGGCGGCCTGGGTGCCGAACATCAAAACCAATCGAGACGGAGTGGCCGTCGCAACCATTAAACTCCCGGACAACCTAACTACTTGGCGTGCCACCGTCCGTGGCATCAACATGGCGGTTGATGTCGGCTCGACTATCAATAAGATCATCTGCACGCAAGATCTGATCCTGCGCCTGGCGCTGCCTCGCTTCTTTACGGAAGGAGACGAAGGAGTCGTTAGCGCGGTCGTCCAGAACTACACCGACAAATCTCAAAACATCAAGATTACCTTGGAGCCACCGGCTCAATTCCGGATCAAGCAGCCGCTGGTGCTAGACCGTCAAGTGGCGGCCGAAAAATCAGAACGGATTGACTGGCCAGTTAAGATCGTATCGTCCGGTCAAGCGAAAGTTTTCTGCAAAGCGATTGGCGAAACGGCAGGAGATGCAATCGAGCGCAAGATTCCGGTTAGACCGCTGGGCTTGTCTGCATTCTCAGCCCGGGCCGGCGTTCTTCGCGATAATCCCGATCAAGTGAGCCTGCCGGTCGGGCTGAGCCAGGATGCTGCGCCCGAGACGGCCAAGTATCAACTCTCCTTAGCCGGTTCGTCGATCGGCCCGGTGCTGGGCAACTTCAGTCAGCTGATCGATTACCCCTATGGATGCACCGAGCAGACGATGAGCCGCTTGATGCCATCAGTGGTGGCAATGCGCTTAAACCAGGCGCTGGGTGTACCGCTCGATCAGTTTACGAAACTCAAGTTTCGGAAAGTCTACGAGAAGTCAATGAAAAAGCTCGATGGCTATCAGCATGCTGATGGCGGCTGGGGTTGGTGGGAAAATGATGAAAGCAATGTTTATCTAACCGCTCACGTTCTGGATGGATACTTCCTCTTAAGGCAATGCGGCTACGAAATAGATCCAACCCGAACGAAAAACGGCTTAGATTGGTTGATTCGGAGCTTGCCCGCGCTTCACAAACAGCTCAGCGATCCCAAAATAGTGCACGATCATTACGCCGACCTGGAAATCTACATCGACATCGCCAAAGCAATCAACTCCATGACGCTTTTCGGTCATAAGCCGACCGATGCAATCACGAAGTTCCTGGCAAGCAAAAAATTGTCCTTGACTCCGGAAGCACTCTCTTACTTGGCCATGTCCTACGCCCGGATTGGCGACAGAGAGCTAGCCGATCAGTTCTATCAAAGACTGGTTGCAATCAGCAATACCAAGGACAACTTAATGGATTGGGACCATCGAGAATCTCTGCTCAAGTTGTTCAGCCCGCCCGGTCGCGACGCAAAACGGTTGCTGGCTCAAGGCGACTACACCTACCGCTTTACCGGCACGGAGACTACCGCCCTGGCATTGAGAGCAGTATTGGTAATGGAGCCGAACAATCAAGACCGGATCGAATCAATCAAGAACTGGCTCCTTCTGCAAAGAGACCGCGACGGCTGGGATAACACCAAGACTACGGCGCAGGTCTTTATCTCCCTGCTCGACGAGGAGCTCTTGGCTAAGAGACAAGCTTCGGCAGACTTCACTCTGGCAGCCACTCTGGCTCAAGCAGCACTGGCCAGTTTCAACTTCAATTCAAGCAACATCTATCAATCGGAATTGAACCTATCGGCGCCCGTCCCACTGACCCCATCGAACTTGGAACTCAAGAAAGTCGGTCCGGGCAGGCTCTACTACAACAGCATGATTACTTATATGCGCCGGCTCAAGCCTGGCGATCGCATCGCCGAGAAATCGCTGCCGACCGGCATCAGCCTGGGGCGGCAATTCTTCCGGCTTCAACCGGATGTGGTGAGCGCTGACGGCAGCATTCACTTCAGCACTCACCAGATTAAAGACCATACGATTCATGCCGGCGAAACCGTCTTGATGAAAGTCATGCTCGACTCGCCGATTTCACTGCCATATGTAATCGTCGAAGCCGCGCTTCCCAGCGGCGCCGAAGTAGTGGACAAGGACTCAAGGCAAGATATGGTGAGCGGCGAAAGCGGTGACAATTCCGGGATAAACGGCGACTGGGGCGATTGGTGGTGGACGCATCAAGACATACTAGATGACAAGATCGTCTTTTTCGTAACCAGCCTGCCGGCCGGGAAGCACGAATTCTGGACGATGGTGCGCATGGAGATGCCCGGCACCTTTCAGATCAATCCGATGTCAATGCAAGGAATGTACACGAAGAGGGTGCGAGCATACTCAGAGCTCGACTATTTGAAGGTGGTGGAATGACGCCGGCCGGTCACTCAATCTGGCTCCTGCCTCTGACGCTGGCCGCCTGCGCCTGGATCTTAAATCCGTTTTCTCAGCCGCTGGTGTCGCAAGCAGTCTCGCTGAGCGACCTCAATGCCGCCCAGAGAGCGAATATTCAAGTCGCGGCTCGGGCAGTGAGCGGCACTGTGTTGCGCCCGGGGGAAGAGTTTTCCTTCAACAAAACGGTCGGTCCGCGCACGTTCAGGCGCGGCTACCGGATGGCACGCTCCTACGTGGGCAACGAGAGCCCGGCCACTGAAGGCGGCGGCATCTGCTGCCTCTCGTCGCTGCTCTATCAAACAGCGCTTGCCGGCGGACTGAAAGTCAAGCAACGAGTGCCGCACCTCAGAACCTTGCAAACCATACAACCCGGGCTGGACGCCACTGTCTGGTATGGCAGTTCGGATTTGCGCTTTTGCAACAATACAAGCGAGCCTGTCATGATTGACTGCCAAGCCGACCGAAATCGCTTGAAGGTACAGTTGCTCTCCGGCCGCTTCGCCAAAAAGACTGCTCTGCCGACCATCCGCACGGCAACATCCCGACCCATTAACAATCAATTGCTTGTTGAAGTATTCAGCAGCCAGAGCGGCAAGGAACTCTTAGTTTCCCGAGACCTCTACAGGCTTGCGCCCTGATTTTGTGAACAGCCAGTACAAAACCATGGAAAAAATCAATACGACAGCGGCGCAGTAAAGCAGAATTTTGATCTTTTCTTCACCAGTCCCCTCATTGCCCAAACCAATTAGTCCGCTGCTTAAGAGCGCAAATGACGCCATCTGCGCGGGCACCAGCAACACATTATCGTGTCCCGGCACCGGCTTTCGATACAGCACCGGTCCGAGCGTGACAAACAGCATCGCTGCAACCGTCACCGCCATGAGCAAACTGCCGGTCGGTTCTTCGTGCAAAAAGTAATTTGCAAAAAGCGGTGCGATTGCACTAACGGACAGAAAAATAGTAATTAACCAGCGGCGATCCGTAACGTCCCTGATCGAAATGCTAACTACCGCCGGAATCAAGAAGCCGGCAAAGAGAGCTGCTGCAGTGTAGGCATGCATGATGTTAATGCCGGTCACGTTCTGCACGTAGTTGTACACATACCCCTGCAAAAGCGCTCGAGTAACAAGAAACAGCGCAGCTGCATGGGCGAAGCCTGACCTTTGCCCGACCAACATCGCTGGCGCCAACACCAAAAGCCCGAAGTTGCCGAAGAGCCTCGAAGCCACCAAAGTCATAATGCCGACAATCACCAGGACGGTAATTGCTTCAGTCGGGCCGTAGCTCTTCTCTTCAGTGCCGTACATGGCATCAAGCAAGTAAGCGACAAATACCCCGGCACCAAGCAAAACAGCCATCGAACTCAGCTGCGGAGTTAACAGAAGTTTGGTAATCACTATCAGCAATCCAAGGCCGCCGGTAGCAGCAAGCATAAACCGCTTGATGTACAGCTTGTCGTTGGGCAGAAGCGGTGTCTGCAACACTCTCAACAACAAAACGACCGCCAGTGCGCCAAGCAATAGTCCCTCCTGCGACGCGTAATGAGCTTGCGGCAATACGGTTCGCACCCAATTCAACCCGACCAGCCAGATGAATGCCGGCAAGATATCTTCGAGATTTGATTCATTCTTGAGCAGCAAGTTCTCCGCTGATTTCCAAACCGTCAGTCCGCCAAGCAGAGCGAAGCACGCAGGAGCGGCAGCAGCGTCCTTGAAGAACCAAGTAATAAGCACCATCGTCGCCAGCAACAAAATGCCCATTAAGCGCGGCGGAATGTTCAGCCTCGTCAGGACAAACGGCAGTACCGCGCCGACAGCCAGATAGCACAGGCTTTCGCCTGCACCTATCTTCAAGAACTGGGCGGCAGCAAGCAAGAGCAGGAATGGCGCCAGGACTGCGGCAAATCCTCCCCATGCAGCCAAATCAGGTCGCCAGGTCAGTTGTCTGTATATACCGTCTTTGAAAAAAGGAAAGGCGAAGGATACTACCACCGCCACCGCAAACAACACCAAGACTCCTGTTGACAGCATGGACATGGCGACTACTAACACTCCTGTGTAGATTGGTCTTAAATGTAGTATAACTTGGCTCCGCATCATAAGACTGCCAGTAATGAGAACCATCTATGTTCTGTTTCTTTTGATCTGCCTTTCGGCGATCAGCTTTGTCGTTCTTAATGACAAGTTCGCCCCACCGCTGGAACCGACTGTTAATCAGTTTCTCGATACAATCAAACAGGGCGAAGTGTCATCGGCGCTCCTCTTCTTTGGCGACATCAGTTGCTCTTGTCCGCCCAAAGATGGATACGGAGCCTATCTCAAGTATGAGTCCGGGTTGGAACCGAACTTGGCATTTCTGGTCGGGCACGACTTTGAAGCGGGTCCTCAGTCCAAAACCGAATTGCACGAAAAGTTTCGCTATACATTTCCGTGGGAGAAACCGGTCAGTTTTTCAGTATCCGTGCCTCTTAGATTCGAGCCGACTCGCTACAGTCCGGTTTATCTGCCGCTGCCAATGGCATTTGGGCGAGATCTCTCGCTGGCGGAATTCCAAAAATTCATTGACAACCCGAATCTGGACACATCTCGTGGGCTGACACTGCGGCTTAGGCCTTCCCTGGGCCCGGGACTTATCAAACTAAATCAGCCCAAAAGCCTTGACGACTCCCGGGCTGCTGAAAACCTCTACATCGCGCCTGCCGATCCCGGTCAAGTCGTGACATCAGCCGGCGACCATATTGCCTCCGATCAGCTCGCCAAAAGATTGCCTCATCTCCAGTCTGTCATCTTGCATCTCAAGCTCGAACGGCGAGGATCGCTTACACCTTGGTTGATCTCGCACTTCCACTTATCCGATGCTATCGTTCAAGTGGACGGACTTGCACCGGTACGACTAACCAATGGTCAAAGACAAAGAAAGTACGAGACTGGCACGCGGTAATCTCACCGTGCTGCTTGCCTGGCTGCTGCTGCAATCGTCCGCGAGCGGAGAACAACCAGTCAAGCAAGGTAGGAAGCAAAGGCATAGCGCAACGAGCATGCCGGTAAGCAACGCCTCGAAAGCCGTCTTTGTTCCTCAGTCGCAAAACGCGTCACTGCCGGCTCCCCGCTCATCGAGCACTCTCAACATTGACGGCACACCGGCGCAAGTCAAGCTTTTCGGCACTGAGTATCGCGGTCTGCGACTCACCCATGTGGGAGCGAAAGGAATAGCCGCAACTGCCGGACTCAAGAGCGGCGACATCCTGCTCTCCTTAAACGGACACAATGTTTCCACCCCAGAAAGCGCCGACGAGCTCCTCAACAAGCTACCGTCAGGTGAGCTAGATTTCGCTTACTTTCGCGAAGAGAACGGCAAGCCGTTGATCGATGAGAGTCGCCTCCGTTACATCAATCCGTTCAAGCAGTATGGCAGCGATGCCTACGTTCAACCGCCATCACCTCATTGGTAGACTCCTTCCTGACTCCTGGACTGTCGGTAATCCATTTTTAACCGCTGTTGAACTGCAATCACGGCTGCAATCGAGGTCCGAGAGGATAAGCACACGAGCAGGTCTCGCTCGTTTCACATCCAAAAATCAGTAAACGCTTATCCGCTCACGAGCCCAGCATCTTGCCAAGAAGATATGATCATCACCTAAAGTCCCACTTGCACCAACGGCCGTGCCGCTGAAATCCGACGTCTTTATGTGGAATAAGAAGCTCGAATGCATAGCGCGTCCGGAGCTGGAAGCGTTGCAAGTAGAGCGTCTCAAACGTGTCATTGAGCGCGTGCAAGCCAATGTGCCGTTCTATCGCGACAAGCTTGCTGCCGCCGCAGTCACTGCGGAATCAATCAAATCCTTGGATGATTTGAAACGGATTCCCTTTACTCGCAAAACAGACTTGCGTGACAACTACCCATTCGGACTCTTTGCAGTTGGTTTAAACGAGATATCTCGCCTGCATGCTTCATCCGGAACGAGAGGCAAGCCTACACTCGTCGGTTACACGAAAAACGACCTTGACAGCTGGTCGGAGGTTTGTGCAAGATCGCTTGCGGCAGGCGGCGTCAGGCCATCCGATCTCGTCCACAACAGTTACGGCTACGGGCTGTTTACTGGTGGACTCGGCGTTCACTACGGCGCAGAGAGATTGGGAGCCACCGTCATACCGGCATCAGGCGGCAAGACCCAACAACAACTGATGCTTCTGCAAGACCTTGGAGCCCGCGTTCTTTGCTCGACTCCTTCCTATGCGTTGAATCTTGCTTTTGCGATGGACGAGCAAGGGATCAGTCGAGACTCGATTAAGCTCGAAATCGGAATTTTCGGTGCCGAGCCGTGGACTGAAGAGCTAAGAGAACAAATTGAGCAAGCTCTGCGGATTACCGCGCTGGACATTTACGGCTTGAGCGAAATGACCGGTCCGGGAGTCTCAATGGAATGCCTCGAAGGAAAAAACGGGCTGCACATCTGGGAAGATCATTTTCTGCCTGAGATTATCGACCCTGAAAGCGGCGCTCAGCTACCGCTCGGTCAGGAAGGAGAACTTGTATTTACCAACCTCACAAAAGAGGGCATGCCTCTCCTTCGCTATCGCACCGGGGACTTGTCGACGCTTTATGCCGAGCCCTGCCGTTGCGGTCGGACAATGGTTCGGATGCGCCGGGTGCGCGCCCGTCTCGACGACATGCTTATCATCCGAGGAGTAAATCTTTACCCCTCGGAAGTCGAGCGAGAATTGCTCAGAGTCGCGGAACTGTCCGCGCACTATCAGCTGGTGGTAGACCGCGACAAGGCACTGGACACACTGGAAGTCCAGGTGGAGATAACCGAACAACTGATCGCTCACTGGGGTCAGTTCGATCACAATAATCTCGAGCTGAACTCGCTTGGATTCCGCATCACCTCCATCTTGAAAGAAACGCTCGGATTGACAGCGAAAGTCACCCTGCTGCCACCGAAGTCCTTGCCGCGCAGTGAGGGCAAGGCAGTCCGGGTAGTGGATCGCCGCCGGTCGGCTGAGTGCAAAGACTCTAGTCAGAGGTAAACGCGGACTTTCAACCGCAAGGAAATCGACATGAAACCTGGCTTAAAAATCGGTGCAACCGCAGAACTGGAAGCGACTGTCACGGACGAGATGACCGTCGTGTTTGACAATCACGAAGTGCACCGGCTGCTTTCTACTTCCTGCCTGGTGCACCATTTGGAATGGGTGTCAAGAAAGCTGATCGAGCCTTACTTCGAAGAGAACGAGGAGGGCATGGGATATCACGTTGATGTTTCCCATTTGATGCCCACTATTCCAGGCATGCCGATCAGGTTATCCGCCACCATATCTGATATCAAGGACAGCAAAGTCATTTGCGAAGTGGAAGCGTTCAATTCGCGCGGAAAGATTGCTAGAGGCACGGTGACGCAGGCAATCGTGGACAAGTCTTGGCTGAACAACAAAATCAAAGAGATAACACTGGTTCATCAGCTCGCCCGCGCAGCGGAAGCATCCGCATCCTAAAGTTAAAGCATTGCAAGCCTCAAATCAACGAATCACAAAGGAGAAAACTGATGGTTAAGTTAGTCGCACTCTACAAAAGGCCTGAAAATCCGGCAGAATTCGATAAGCTCTATTTCGAAACTCATATTCCATTGGCGAACAAAATGCCGGGATTGAAAAAGGTGGAAGTAGCCAAAGTACTGGGCACACCGCAGGGTGAATCTGAATACTATCTGATTGCAGAACTTTCCTTCGAGAATATGGACGCTTTGCAGAGCGCCATGTCGTCTGATGAGGGCAAAGCTTCTGCAAAAAACCTGATGAGTTTCGCCAAAGGCATCGTCTCGATGATGTTCGTCGAAGAAGAGAAGATACCCGCGCCAGTGAGCGGTTAGTCGGTATCGAAAACGTCAGAGCCGGCAGATTATTCAGCTAAGTTACGAAAGGGGTAGAGAATGGGACAAACGGAGACATTTTGGACTGGAGCACCAACCGACAGTTTCGGTTTTCAGCGCATTCTCTACGCTAAGCACGGCTACACTGCCACCATCACGATTAACCGGCAAGAAGTTCTCAACTGCTTCGACCTGCAAACACTGCTTGAATTGGCCGCAGCATTTCAAGACGCGAGCAACGACGACAATGTCGCTTGCGTAATTGTCACCGGCGCCGGTGACAGAGCCTTTTGCACCGGTGCGGATTTGCGCGA